>JBBQLS010000043.1:0-20764 GCA_038328115.1 Chitinophagales bacterium | reverse complement strand
TAAAGCCAGCAATTCAAATTCTTTACGTGCAAGAATAATATCCTGTCCCTGGTAATTGATGATGTATTTTTCCCGGTCTATTTTTAAATCGCCAATCTGTAAAATACCGGTATCTTCTTTATTAAACCTTCTGAAAAGTGCATTTACTTTACTGATGAGCACTTTGGGACTTACCGGTTTGGTAATAAAATCATCTGCGCCGGTTTCCAGGCCTTTTACTTCTGTTCCTTCATCGCTTAAAGCAGTTAAAAAAATAATCAGCGTATCATTAAATGCCGGTTGCATACGCAGGATGTTGCAAACTTCAATACCGTTTTTGCCGGGCATCATAATATCCAGAATGATGAGATCGGGATTAAAAAGCTTAGCCTGTTCAATGGCTTCGTTTCCGTTTTTTGCGGTAGCCACTTCGTACCCTTCGTTCTGCAGATTATATTGAACAATTTCCAGAATATCCGGTTCGTCGTCGGCAATCAGAATTTTTTTACCTGTATTTGTTACACTCATACGGCGCAAAAATAGTCTATACCATCAATCAGGAACGTTGTTTGTACACTGATTTGTATTATTAAATTGTTAACTAAAACCCGTTCATTAACAATAAATTTAGCCTTAAAAGCGATATATGTGCGGTCACTACTGTAATTTTATAGTTGGCTCCCAGCATTACACTATGAAGAAATATTTACTTATTGGTTTACTGTTTATAGTTTTTACTCCTGCCTTTGCTGTTCGGGATTCGGTTATTGTGCCCATTTACCGCCAGCTTTTTCATGATAAGATTGACAATGAGCAGATTTTGCTTGATCAGATGGATGGCAAGCTGGATGGCATCATCAGCCTTACCCATAAAAATGAAATTAACCTGGTAATTACTGATGTGATGATTAGGAAGATTAATGAATTGAAAGATTCTGTAGAGCGCAACGAAAAAATAATCACCAACAATCAAAAAATAAGATACCTGAGTTATATTGAAACCTTGCTGAAAAAATTCAGGTATGGCTGCCGTACCAAAGAATTTAACCCGGTGTATGCACCACAACTGGAGGATGCTTTTGAACGAATAATGACTGCCGATATTGACAGTTTAAGCATGACTCATGAAATTGAGGCTGCACCCTACGGCATTGGCAAAATACTTATGGAAATTTTTCCAGAAAATACCGGGTATGCTGAAAGCAAAAAATTAATGTACCTGAAATTTTGCGATCGCAACCCCGATAAGATACTGCAAACCATTGAGCCGTACATTAATGAACCTTTTGCTGATGAACTGGTTTTAAGGAGCTGCAGATTCAGCCCTACAACAGTTTATAATATTGCGCAGGCACCCAACAGTAAACTGGGCGCATTGATACACCGCAATACCAATCCCCTGGTAAAAACGGTTGCCGAATTAAGCAAAACGCCTAATGCACTCATGTATTTTCCTTTTTTAGATGATCTTATAAATGGCAAAAAAACAGTAGAAAGTATTAAAAAATATATAGGTGATGGAGAAACCAGCTATGATAGTGTTGGTTATTTTAAACTGCTGGTACAAACCGAAATTGATTATTTTAAACGGCTTACTTCACCGGCAAAAGATACGCCTATAGCCATGTTTGGTCCTAATGGCCTGCGTGAAAAACTGCAAGAAAAAGCCATCAAGCATTTTGTAACACCCATTAATGAGCTGCATGATCTCAGTAACATAAGCATGCGTATGAAAGCAACAGATTCTTTATCGGCTGTTGACTTATATTATATGATGGTGATGAGTGAAAATGATATTTATACATCAAGTTTTAAATACAGTTACGCCCGTTTTTTACAACGGCTGGGTAAGGATCCAAGAACAGATTCATTATTGCTGGATGTGCATTTCGACTTTTTTAAAAAGTTTATAAAGATGGCGGCCAATTTTAATAAACTGGATAATTTTTTAAGCTACATGCCTGCAAGCTCATCCGAAACATTGATGCGTGGTTTTATTGCCAACCTCGATAATACCGGCAACCTGGAAGATGCAATTGACGTCGCCGACTCTTACAGCAGCATTGCCGATAAAAAATTACAAAGCACTATATTGAACTATGTGGTTACCAATGAAAATAATTGTATTGAAAAAGGAAATGCCCGTGGCAAAACCATCTATGGGCTGTTGAAAACAATTTTTCTATCGGCCGATACCACCAATAAAATCGACCTTACCGGCGTGCTGGGTATCCCGTCAATTTACGAAATTGAAAACAAGGACCTGAGAGACGATAGCGGTAGAATTATACAGCAGGTTTATTGGTATGGCGATAAGGATGGCAAAACTTTCTTTCCTTCTTTCATCAGTTCATTTTCTCCCAAAGACTGGATCGTTACTTTCAATGATGAATGGTATGAAATAAGATCAAGAAAAGGAAAAGTATATGTTTATGCCAACCGCCCGTTGGATAATGATGCAAACCTGGACGACAGCGCCCAGGTTCACTTAAATAATTACCTGGCCGAAAATGATATGCACCCCGCTGTGGTGGTGCATCGTGGGCATAGTTATTGGTTACCACGCACTATCAGGCGCATGGCCGGCGACGCAAAAATTGTAGTGCTGGGCAGTTGCGGCGGTTTCAAAAATTTAAATGATATTATTGATGTGAATCCCGATGCACATATCATATCAACCAAAGAGATTGGCGCAGGCGATATTAACCGCCCCATTCTTAATTATTTAAATCAGACTTTTGAATCGGGCAGTAAATTGGTATGGAAAAGTATGTGGACCTCTCTTACCAAATTATTTGCGGCCGACCCCAATTCCTCCATCAGGGAAAGTTGGGAAGACTATATACCCCCTTACAAAAATCTGGGAGCCATATTTTTAAAAGGCTATAACAATATGGTGGAAGCGAATTAAACAATGGGCAATAAACAATTTGCAAATGAACAATTCAATAACCCGCTGACTGCTTACTTCGCTAAGTTCAACCCAAAACTCTAAACTCATAACTCAAAACCCTCTTACCTTTGCAACATGACTGAACAGGCCAAAGCAAAAAGAAAAATTTTTGATTTTTCATTATTGCGCAGGGTATTTCATTTTGCGGCTCCTTATAAAAATAAATTTTACGGCTCGCTGGTTCTGGCTATTGTGCTGGCGGTTATTGCGCCGGTAAGGCCCTTTCTTATTCAACTTACCATTAACGATGGCATCAAGGGCAATATGTCATCGCATTTTATAAACGGCCTGGGCGGTTTTATTATAGAAATAACCATTTTACAAATTGTTTTATTGCTGCTTGAGACCGGCCTGCGTTTTTTCTTTACTTTTCTTACTGCTTCATTGGGGCAAAATGTTGTAAGAGATATGCGTGTAAGTACCTATAAAAAAATTCTGCACCTCAATTTATCCCAATACGACAAAACACCCATTGGCACACTTACCACACGTACCATCAACGATATTGAATCTATCAACGATATTTTCAGCGATGGTTTAATACCAATCATTGCCGACCTTTTGTCCATTATTTCGGTATTGGCATTTATGTTTTCTGTAAGCCCGGTATTAACGCTGGTTTGCCTGGCGCCTTTCCCGGTTTTAATTATAGCCACTTATTTTTTTAAGGAGAGTGTAAACAAATCTTTTATACAGGTTCGCAATGCGGTTGCCAGCCTTAATGCTTTTGTGCAGGAGCATATTACCGGTATGGCCATTATACAGGCATTTGCGGCCGAAGAGCGGGAGTTTAAAAAATTTAATGCCATTAATAAAGATCACCGCAATGCAAACATTAAAGCAATTTTTGCCTATTCGATTTTCTTTCCAATTGTGGAATTGGTAATGGCATTATCCATAGGTTTATTGGTTTGGTGGGCAGCCAAAGAGGTGGTTAGTCAGGACGAGGCTACAAAAGTTGCTGGCGTTATAACTTCTTTTATTCTTTGCCTTAATTTACTGTTCAGGCCGCTGCGGGTAATAGCAGATAAGTTCAATGTTTTGCAAATGGGCATGATTGCCAGCGAACGGGTTTTTAAAGTTTTGGATAATGAAGACACTACAATTAATGAAGGCGACAAAACAACTGAACAGATAAAAGGTAAGGTTGAGTTTGATAAAGTTTGGTTTGCTTATATAGATGAGCAATACGTTTTAAAAGATATCAGCTTTACACTAAATGCCGGCGAAACCCTTGCCATTGTTGGCCATACGGGTAGTGGTAAAACTTCCATCATCAGTTTACTAAACCGTTTGTACCAGGTAAATAAAGGAACCATAAAAATTGATGATACCAATATTGAGGATTATCACCTGGATGATCTGAGGGCAAAAATTGCTGTGGTTTTGCAGGATGTTTTTTTATTCAGCGGCTCAGTAAAAGATAATGTTACACTCCGCAATCCGGCAATTACCAATGAGGCAGTTGAAAGAGCTGCAAAAATGATTGGTATTCATGATTTTATTATGCAGTTGCCGGGTAATTACGATTATAATGTGATGGAAAGGGGTGCTACGCTATCATTGGGCCAACGCCAATTACTTTCTTTTGCTAGGGCATTATTATATGACCCTGCCATTTTAATACTGGATGAAGCAACCTCCTCGGTAGATACCGAAAGTGAAGCCCTTATTCAACATGCCATAGATAAACTAATTGCCAACCGCACTTCCATTGTAATTGCCCACCGCCTGAGTACCATACGCAAAGCCAATAAAATTATGGTGCTTGATAAAGGCGAAATAAAAGAAATTGGCAGTCATTACGAATTACTTGCAAAACGTGGCTTTTACTACCAGTTGCATAAAATGCAGTTTGAAAAGCAGGAAAATATGGTGTGATTATATAATACATTATCCTTTTTTCAAATTTTCCGATGCTAATTTTTAATTTCACCCCGTCACCCTTATCTTTGCGCCAAATTACAGGTATATTATGTCATCAAAGAGCATCAAATCAATACTGGTAGCGGTTTTCAGCTTAAGTTTAGTGTTTTTGTCTAATATAGCTTTTGCTCAACCGGAGCCTAAGGCTGAACCTGCCAAAAAAGCAAAGATTTTTGATGCCAACGAAGTAATCTTCGGCCATATCATGGATGCTCATGAGTTTCATTTTTTATCTTATAAAGGATCAGACGGGCAGGAGCACCACGCAACCATTCCACTGCCGGTGATTTTATATTCAAAAGAGAAAGGTTTTACCTGCTTTATGTCATCCGCCTTTCATCATGGCGAACATGCAGTAAATGGTTATGCATTATTGACCAACGAAAAAATTGATGAAGAAAAATTAGACCGCAATAAATATGCTGCAGGAAAAATTGTAGCTGTTGACGAAACAGGAAAAATAAATGAATCAGTCAGTGTTTACGATATTTCTCTTACCCGAAACGTGGTACAAATGTTACTGGCACTTACTTTACTGGTTATCATCCTCATCAGGGTTGCAAAAAAATATGGCACCGGCCAGGGTATTACTTCGGCTCCAAAAGGAATGCAAAACACCATGGAAACCATCGTAAATTTTGTTAACGATGAAATTGCCAAACCAAACCTGGGTGCAAAAAGTAAAAAGTATCTGCCTTATCTCTTAACCGTATTCTTATTCATTCTTATTAATAATATCGTTGGGTTAATTCCCGGCACAGCAAATGTTACCGGTAATATTGCCTTCACGTTTGTTTTATCAATTATCTCCTTTGTTGTAATACTGTTCAGCAGTAACAAGCATTACTGGTTACACATTATCAACCCTCCCGGTGTGCCGGGCTGGGTAAAAGTAATTTTGGTACCGGTTGAGATACTTGGCATATTCACCAAACCATTTGCATTAATGATCAGGTTGTTTGCCAACATGGTAGCCGGTCATATTCTTATCATCTGTTTAATATCGCTCATCTTTATCATGGCATCTTTAAATCAATATGTAGGTTGGGGGTTTTCTCCTTTCTCTATTGCGTTTACCATTTTCATTTATTTTATTGAGATATTGGTTGCTTTTTTACAGGCCTTTATCTTTACCATATTAACAGCCGTTTTCGTTGGCCAGGCATTTGAAACTGCACATGCGGAACACGGGCCCGAAGCAGATGAATTATATCATTTTTAATCAAGTTTTTTTTAACCAACATAAATTCACAATTATGGATTTTTTCTTATTAGACGGCATGGCTAACGCAGGTGGTGCCATTGGTGCTGGTCTGGGTGCTATCGGTGCCGGTGTAGGTATCGGTCAAATTGGTAAAGGTGCATTGGAATCAATCGCCCGCCAACCGGAAGCTATCAATGACATCCGTAGTAACATGATCCTTACAGCCGCTTTGGTTGAAGGAGCAGCGTTATTTGCGATCATCATCGGTTTCTTAGCTATGGTGCTTTAAAAACCTTTACTGCATCCAAAGTACAGGACGGAGGATGCAGTAATTTTTTCGCATCCTGAGCGAAGTCGAAGGGGCGAATTCAGCATTTCGAGCGAAGTCGAGAAATTTAAATTGAACATTTCAGAATTTTTTATTTTATAAATACTATAAAATGCAATTATTAACACCGGCCTTCGGCCTCATTCTCTGGACGCTTCTTGCCTTCATTATCGTGTTTTTTCTTTTGAAAAAATTTGCCTGGCCAATGATCATCGGCGGCCTCGCAACACGTGAAAAAAACATTGCTGATTCTTTGGCTACCGCCGAAAAAATCAAACTTGAAATGGCTCAGATGAAGAATGACAATGAAGCCATTCTTACCCAGGCACGTGAAGAAAGAGCCAGCATGCTTAAAGAAGCCAAAGAAACAAAAGACAAAATGATTTCCGAGGCTAAAGAAGAAGCAAAAGTACAGGCAAACAAGATCATTACCGATGCACATGCTTCTATCCAAAACCAGAAAATGGCAGCCCTTACCGAAATTAAAAATCAGGTAGGCAGCTTAGTATTGGAAGTAAGTGAAAAAGTATTGCGTAAAGAATTAAGCAACAAAGCACAGCAAGAAGATTACATTAAAACCCTGGCTGCGGAGGTTAAATTAAATTAGCTAATTCGATAATTTGCTCATATGCCAATGAAGAGCCTGGGTAATCAAACGCTTTTACAATTATAAAATTAGCACATTAGCAGATTAGCACATTATCACATTAAATATGAACAATCCACGTTTAGCAGGCCGTTACGCAAAAAGTTTACTGGATCTGGCAACAGAACAAAACCAGGTAGATGCCGTATATGCCGATATGAAATGGTTACACAGCATCTGCAAAAGCAACCCCGATTTTGTTAACATGTTGCGCAGCCCGGTTATTAAGCCAACCGCCAAAGCAAAGATCATTGAATCTATCACCAAAGAAAGGGTTAGCACATTAACCAGCGCTTTTATACAGTTATTGGTGCGCAAGGCAAGAGAAACAAACCTGCCCGAAATTGCAACTACCTATATTGACCAGTTTAATGAGCTACGCAATATTCATAAAGTAAAGATAACCACAGCCGATCCTATTACAGATGATATGCTGAATGCCATATTAGCCAATGTAAAAGCTACAGCTACAGCTGGACAAACTTTTGAAGTTGAAACAGCCGTTGACAGCGAATTGATTGGTGGATTTTTACTGGAAACAGATGGCACATTGGTTGATGCCAGCATTTTAAGAGATCTAAAAGATATTCATAAGCAGTTTATGAATAATGATTATTTGCACAGGATAAGATAATTTTCACGCAAAGAATATAAGAAATACAAAAGCCGCAAATCAACTCTGCGGCTTTTGTATTTGTAACAAAGAGGATTAAAAGCTTTCTCGGTAAAAAGATTTTTTTTGAAAACTCAATAGTTATTTAGATATTTGTCTAAATATATAAATATCTATTTTCTTGAACAATCTTTTTAAGGCTCTCAACGACCCCACACGAAGGGAAATATTAGAACTGCTGAAAGCAAAAGACATGACAGCAGGAGAAATAGCTGATCAGTTTGATATATCTAAGCCAAGCATATCGCATCATTTAGATTTATTAAAACAAGCAGGCCTGGTGGTGTCTATAAAAGAGGGGCAGTTTATTATCTATTCCATTAACACAACCGTAATGGATGAAATGTTGAAGTGGTTGGTACAATTATCAAAAAAAACAAAATGATAAAGAAGAATTTATTTGGTTTTGCCACACTAGTTATCTGGTTGCTACCAGTATTGTATTTTCTTAAAGTTTACAATTCCATTCCACAAACAGTGCCGCTGCATTTTGGGTTAGAGGGTAAACCAGATCGCTTTGGTAGTAAACAGGAATTTATATGGATGCTGGTAATTTTAAGTGCTGTAACAATCGGTGTATATTTTTTACTCAGAAATTTGCCCAGAATAGACCCAAAAAAAACAGCAGGATACTCGGCCAGCACTTTTAAAAAACTTGCTTTTACATTGGTGATATTTCTTTCGGCCTTGCAATTGTTTATTATCAACGCTACCCTTTCCCGCAGTTTTACCATGAGTAAATTTATGCTGCCCTTACTTGGATTATTATTTGCTTTTTTAGGCAACTTAATGCACAGTGTTAAACCAAATTATTTCTTTGGAATAAGAACACCCTGGGCTTTAGAAAACGAAGATACCTGGAGAGCTACTCATCAATTGGCAAGTAAACTCTGGCTTGCAGGAGGTATCGCCATAACATTAGCTACTTTGCTTTTTCCGTTCAAAACAGGCTTCATTATATTAATGTGCATTGTTCTTTTAATTACCCTGATACCCATTATATTTTCTTACAAGTATTACAAAAAACACAAAGTTTAAAATGAAAAAAATAATAATACTCGCTGTAATTGTTTTATTATTCAGTAATTTTTTAGATGCTCAAATTATTGATTCAACAGGTAAAAATATTGTGGTTACAATAAAAGAGTTTAAAATTGATGGTACTTTATTGGCAGCCTCAAACAAACAAAAAATTGTAATTATCATTGCTGGCTCAGGACCAACAGATCGTGATGGCAATAGTATTGCAGGCGTAAGCAGTAATAGTTATCGTTTATTGGCATCGGCTTTGCAAAAAAACAATATAGCCAGTTTTAGATATGATAAGAGAGGCATCGCAAAAAGCGCTACTAAAAATTTTAAAGAATCGGATGTTTTGTTCGATGATTTTATTAATGATGCAAAAGAAATTTTTAATTATTTAAAAGATACATTGGGCTATAAGGATATTTATTTTGCAGGCCATAGCGAAGGATCGTTGATTGGAATGGTTGCTGCTGAACAGACCCCTGCAAAAGGATACATTTCGCTGGCAGGCGTTTCCCGGCCCATTGATTTAATCATTGGCGAACAGGTAGCTGCACAATATCCTGCTATTGCAAAGCAGACAGATTCGTTTTTTAATATCCTTAAACTAAAAGGACGTATTGACTCTGTGCCACCATCTTTACTGATGCTGTTCAGGCCCTCAGTTCAGCCCTACCTGGTTTCATGGATGAAATACAACCCGGCAGCAGAAATAAAAAAATTACATTTGCCAATTTTGATTTTACAGGGAACTTGTGATATTCAGGTAAAAAAAACAGAGGCAACTTATCTTTACAATGCCAATAATAAAGCTATTTTAAATATCATTGACGGCATGACACATACCTTAAAAAATGCAGAAGCAAATTGTACTGATAAAGACTTGAAAACTTACCATGACCCAACATTACCTTTAAATGAAGAGCTGGTTAAATCAATAATTAATTTTGTGCTGCATAAATGATTTCCTAAAAACTAAACACGGGCGTCTTAATATCATGGTAAAATAAAAAGGTCCATTTTTCTTTTTCACCCTGCAGCCACCATTGCTGCCGCAGTTCCATACACTTGCGGCCATCAAAATCGTACTTGGCAATAAACCTGTTTTTCATTTGTTGTAATTGCGGTGCTACATCCCCACCAAAGAAAATTTCCTGCCCGTCTTCCTCAATCCAGAATACCTGGTGAAAAGGGCAATGGGCTCCGGTTACTTCGTACTTTATATAATCATCAATTATTCCATTACCCTGTGTAAAAACAACCTGATCGGTTTGGCCCAATATTTCAAATTCGGTTGGCGTATAAGATGGTTTACCTTTCGCCATGGCAAAATCAAACTCATCTTTGTTTACAAAATATTCAGCATTGGAGAAACTCATGAATCGCTGGTTCAGTATTTTATCTTCCTTACTTATGCCACCGCTGTGGTCTTTGTGTAAATGACTCAGCAATACTTTGGTAACCTCCATGGGGCCAATACCATTATCAAATAAATTTTGGTGAATCTGCAGTGTCCCATCAGGATTGGAGAATCCCAGTCCTGTATCAATTACAATAATATCTTTTGAAGTGATGATTGCGAATGGTTGTATCTCAACCAGCAAACTACCTGTGGGCCTTTGCTGCAGGTCGTCTTTATCTGTATTAAAGGGTACAAAAACCTTAGTTGCATCAATAGTAAAAGAACCTTCACTTAGTGGAATTATTTTCATTTCTTAATTCCCCCTTCAGGGGGTTAGGGGGTTCAATAGTCACCCAAAGTTTCAGGCAATTGTGCCAAAGCTTTTTGCAGTTGTTCATCGTTGGGTGCAATGCCATGCCACTCATGGCTGCCTTCCATAAAATCAATTCCTTTGCCCATTTCGGTTCTCATTAAAATAAGAATAGGTTTGCCTTTACCAACAAAAGTTTTGGCATTGTTTAACCCGGCAACTACAGCATCCATATCGTTCCCCTCCATTTCCAGTACATGCCAGTTAAAGGCTTCAAATTTAGCCCTTAAACTATCCAGTGACATTACCGTTTTTGTAGGGCCATCAATCTGCTGGCCATTCCAGTCGATAGTTGAAATTAAATTATCTATTTTTTTATGTGCTGCAAACATGATTGCTTCCCAGTTTTGTCCCTCATCCAGTTCTCCATCGCCATGTAATGAATACACAATATTATCATCGTTATTTAATTTTTTGGCAAGAGCTGCACCAATGGCAACACTCATCCCCTGCCCCAAAGATCCGCTGGCTACACGTACACCAGGTAAGTGCTCATGCGTTGTTGGATGCCCTTGCAGGCGGCTGTTCAATTTTCGGAAAGTGCTCAACTCGCTAAGCGGAAAATAGCCGCATCTTGCCAACACACTGTAAAAAACCGGCGAAATATGTCCGTTACTTAAAAAGAAAAGGTCTTCACCAATACCATCCATGCTAAATTCAGGTTTACGCTTCATAATATCAAAATACAAAGCTGTCATATATTCGGTGCATCCCAGCGAACCACCCGGATGCCCGCTCTGTACAGCATGTACCATTCTTACTATATCTCTTCGAACCTGTGTAGCTATATCTTTTAAATTGCTCATTTTAACACATTGATTAGTTTATGATTAATATAAATTGACCTGAAAATACTTTATGGCTGCAAACCTACTTTAAAAAGCCATTATTAGCAAAGTAATACGCTTCAAGGGTATAAATTAATACTAACTTTAAAATTCCTGCGTTAATATTCAGAATAAGCGTTGAAAAATAAATAAAATCAAATCAGGCATCTAATTTGCTTAAAACAGAGTCTGATATTTTGATTATTAGTTTTTTACCTCGGAACATATTTGATACTTTTGCTTAGTAAAAGTTACAAAAATAAATTATTGTAATGAATAATGTGTTATTAAGTTCGGGTCTGGCTTTTTTAATTACCTTTTTTGCAATTCCGGTTATTATACAGGTTGCCAAGGATAAAAAGCTGTTTGACGAACCTGACGAGCGTAAGGTTCATAAAAATGTAATTCCAACGCTGGGAGGTTTGGGGATTTTTGCCGGTTTCATCATTGCCACTTTAATGGGCGTTCCTTCCGCTATCTCTTCGGAGCTTCAGTATTTTATAGCTGCTACAACCGTTATTTTTTTCCTGGGTATTAAAGATGATATTCTGATTTTATCGGCTAGCAAAAAGTTCATAGGCCAGCTAATTGCAGCCGGTATCATCATTAAATTTGGCGGTATTCAAATATCTAACTTTCATGGTTTTTTGGGTGTTTACGAAATACCGCATATAACCGGTACCATTATTTCTCTTTTTACAATAATTGTTATCACCAATTCATTTAACCTTATTGATGGCGTCGATGGATTGGCAGGTAGCCTTGGGCTACTTACTACGATTGTTTTTGGTACTTATTTTTATTATGCAGGCCAGCTAGCGTATGCGGTAATGGCTTTTTCGCTGGCAGGCAGCATCATTGGTTTTTTAATTTACAATTTTTCTCCGGCCAAAATTTTCATGGGCGATACCGGATCGCTCTTATTAGGATTGGTGAATTCAATACTGGTAATAAAATTTATAAATACAGCCGGCAATTCGGCCTCTAATTTTCCGATAGAATCTGCACCGGCTATAGGTTTCTCTATTTTAATGATCCCGCTTTTTGATACGCTCCGGGTTTTTGGTTTACGCATCATGCAACGTCGTTCGCCATTCAGCCCCGACAGAACGCATGTGCATCATTTTCTGCTGGACCTTGGATTAAGTCACCGTATGGTAACCATTATCTGTGTTTTAGTTAATATCACTTTTATTGCCATGGCATTTTTTATGCGTAGTTTAGGCACAACAACGGTATTAGGTGTACTGCTGTTGTCGGCTTTTGTTTTTATCGGTATCATTTATTACAGCCGCCCTAAAAACAGGCATATTATAACCAGGAAAGTGGAAAAACCCGATATGATAAAATCGCACAAGATATTTAAACTTGCCGGCGAAGCTGTGGAAGCAGATTAAATTCCTCATTACTCTTTTAATTATTCCTTGGTAAAATTTACAGGCTTTAACTTTATTAGTTTTAGTGTAATCCGATTATAACCGTCTTTTTATATAGCTTTGCAGCCAATCAATATTTTAAATATGTCAGCAGAAGTAGATAACATTATCAGCGATACCCAGTCAACCATGCACAAAGCATTAAACCACCTGGAAGCCGAACTTGTTAAAATACGTGCCGGAAAAGCAAACCCCACTATGCTTGATGGCATTATGGCTGATTATTACGGTAACCCCACTGCCATTAACCAGATTGCCAATATTTCTGTTTTAGATGCAAGAACAATCTCTGTGCAACCATGGGAAAAAAATATGCTGCAGGCCATTGAAAGAGCTATAACAATGGCGAATATTGGAATTAACCCACAGAACGATGGTAACATCATTCGCTTATTTTTACCTCCATTAACCGAAGAAAGAAGAAAGGAGCTGGTAAAAAGATGTAACGGAGAAGGAGAGCACGCAAAAGTAGCCATCAGAAACATACGTCGCGATAGTATTGAAGCGATAAAAAAATTGCAGAAAGACGGACTTAGCGAAGATATCAGCAAGGATGCAGAAAAAGAAGCACAGGATTTAACCGATAAGTATATATCACTGGTAGAAAAACACCTGGAAGCAAAAGAAAAAGAAATTATGGCGGTATAACTTTGTTTTAATACCTGTTCAGGTAATACACATGCATCCATCTTCACGATAAGTACTAATAAATTCACCTTCGGTTTGGCCGCCTTTATGTAGCCGGTATGGCAGGGCAAGTCAGGCCAAACCTGACAGTTTTTCAAACTCAGGCACTGCAGCCGGCCTTATTCATTCCCGGCATTCCTTTTGTCCCTGAGTATATTCATCATTATAACTGCATCATCATGTTTCAACAGGCAATAGAAAAAGTTTTACAGTTTACACGTCCGCTGCATACCATTTCCAGAACTTATGGCGGATTGCTTTTACCGGGCAGCTCCACCTTCTTTTTTGTGAACGACAGCGGAGTTGCCATTACCTGTAAACATGTGATGGATCTTATTCCTGCGGCTGAAAACATTAATCATCAATACGAACAATATAAGGCTGAAAGAAACCGTATTCCAAATGACGGAAAATATAAACGCAATGTGCAGGGCCTGCAAATGAAATATAAATACCTGCCCGAAACAACGGTTCAGCTAAAGAATAACTTTTTAAATTGCTTTGATGCCATCAGCGAAATTACCTGTCATCCGCATCCTACACTCGATCTGGCCATTCTTGAATTTAAAGGTTTTAATAAAATATTTTACAACAGGCATGCAACATTTTTAAAAGATAGCAGCAAAATAAAACAAGGCAAATCGTTGGTCCGTATAGGCTTCCCGTTCCCCGAGTTTAATAATTTTAAACACAACCCCGATACGGATGATATAGAATGGACCAATACCGGTAATCCCAATTCACCTTCCTTTCCTATTGATGGCATAGTTACCCGTTTTGTGGCAACGCAACCTGATAACGGCATAACCGGTATTGAAATGAGTACGCCCGGCCTTCGCGGACAAAGCGGCGGGCCGCTATTTGATACCGATGGAAAAATTTATGGTATGCAGTTCGCCACCAATCATCTGCACCTGGGTTTTGATATGAAGGATTTTGAAATCATCAGCAACGGCAAGAAAAACAAGGTTTCAAACAGCCCATTTTTACACGTGGGCATTTGCGTGCATGTTGACAGGATAAAAGATTTTCTGAGAGAGAAAAATATCAGCTTTACTGAAGCAGATTAAGATTGGCTGCTGGTAAATTTTCGATTAGCAATATACACTCCAAGCAGTATTAGTACCAGGCAGGCAAATTGTTTCCAGCCTACATTTTCCCCATAAATCATTCCCCAAAAATTGGCAATAATGGGAATGCCATAAGTTACCATGGAAGCAAAAACTGCACCGGCACTTTTTACTAATTTATAAAAGATAACAGAAGCAACGGCGGTTCCAAGAGTGCCCAATAATGCAGCGTGGCCGGTAGAATACAAAATGCCGCTGTCAGTAAGTGGCAGGCTGAAATAACCGGTGAAATATAATACGATTAAAGCCGGAATTGCATTCAGCGTAAGTGCTACTGCCGCAATTTGCAAGGATCCAATATCTTTCAGGTATTTGTACACCATATTTACATTAAAGCCATAAAAAACAGTAGCCAAAACCACATACGAAACATAAATCAGGTTCTGACTTTGCTGCATATCCCCTTTACTGATCAGCAATAAAATGCTCCCGGTAAAAGCAATAAGTATTCCCAATACTTTATTTGCTGAAGTTTTTGAACTGAAGAATAAAGCGCCGGTAATAATAACAAAAATCGGTGTCAGCGAATTTAACGTGCCCGCCAGTGCCCCATCAATACCCTTTTCGGCAACACAAAATAAATAGGCAGGCAAAAGGCTACCTAAAACGCCCGACATAAATATAATGCCCAGTTTATTTTTTGGAATATTTTTAAAATGCTTTATAGCCGAAGGCAGTAAAACTATACCCGAAAAAATGATACGGAGTGATGCTACCTGAAAGGCAGTTAAATGCAGCAAACCTTCCTTCATCATGATGAAACTACTGCCCCAGATAACAGACAGTATGATAAAGATTAGCCAGTTTAAAAAGCCTTTACCCAATGGTTTAAATTTGGCGCAAAGTTGATGTTTTTTAAGACAATAAGTCCAATCTTTTGTCGGATGCAATTATTTTTATTCCACTATTTTTGAAATGATAAAATAATTTAACTATGTTTACAATAACCTTGCCCTCCCTGATTATTTATTTTAAATTTTAAACAAACATTTTATGGGATTTATTAAAGAATTTAAAGAGTTTGCCATGAAGGGCAGTCTTGTTGACATTGCAGTTGCTTTTGTTATGGGTGGTGCATTCGGAAAAGTCGTTTCATCTTTTACCGATGGCATCGTATCACCTTTGATTGGTATGATTGGCGGGGCCGACCTCAGCAAAAACATGTACGTACTAAAAGCTGCCGTGATGGATGCATCAGGTAAAGTAGTTACGGAAGCTGTGGCTGTTAAATGGGGCGACTTCTTAACTGCCATCATCAATTTTATTATTGTTGCCTTTGTTATGTTTTTGGTTATTAAAGGAATCAATAAAATGAAGAAAAAGCAGGAAGAGGCACCGGCCGGTCCTTCATCAACCGATGCTTTATTAATGGAAATAAGAGATTCTCTGAAAAAATAAACTTTTTATACAACCTTTATTTAAAAAATGCAGTCTTAATGGCTGCATTTTTTATTTTTACACAAATCAATTTATATGAAAAAGAAATTGCTATTTATGATTGTGTTATTCATTTTTTCATTTTCATCAAAAGCGCAGGACCCTACTGTACAGGACCTTAAAAACGAGGCAGGCAAATCTATCCCTAAGCACCCTAAAGACACTGCTGTAAAAACCTGGAAACTCGGAGGGCTTTTCAATTTAAATGTTAACCAGGGTTCTCTGAGCAACTGGTCGGCAGGTGGCGATAAATTCTCTTTTTCCCTAAATGCCTACGTGAATGTTTTTGCATTTTATAAAAAGAATAAAAGCTCCTGGGATAACAGCCTGGATCTGGCCTATGGTATTGTAAACACAACCAGTCTTGGTAGCCGAAAAGCCAGCGATCGGATTGACTTGTTGTCAAAATACGGGTATGCAATTTCCAAAAAATGGAATGTTGCTACACTATTTAATTTGCGTACCCAATTTGCTAATGGATACGCCTATTCAAAAACAACTGCGGGTAACGATACATCTTCCCTTACCTCCAAAACCTTTGCACCGGCGTATGTTTTATTGTCGCTTGGCCTGGATTATAAGCCAAAAGATAATTTCTCATTATTCATTTCGCCTTTAACCGAGCGTTGGGTAGTTGTATCAGACAGGTTAATAAAACCATTTTACGGGGTTGACTCAAACAAAAATGCAAGAAATGAGCTGGGGGCTTTTGTATCTGCCAACTACACAGCAAAGCTTGGCAAAAATTTTATTTACAAAACGAAGCTTGACCTGTTTTCAAACTACAAGAAAAATCCGCAGAATATTGATATGTACTGGACAAATGCCTTAACTGCCAAACTTACAAAGTATATCAACTTCTCCTTTAACCTGGATATGATTTATGATGATGATACCAGGAATGTGAACCCTGCAAAGGGGCCGGCACCGCAGTGGCTGCAATTAATGGGTATTGGCTTTGCTTATAATTTCGGTGAAAAATAAATACGATGCTAAAGTTTTGGTTAAAAGACCCCTGCCGTACGCCAGGGGCCTTTTAAATTTTCAGGATATGGCGGCAAGATATCATCTGGATTTTTCCACATTCGCAACAGGCGGCCTTATTTATGCCAAAACTTTCTCAACTTATCAATACATTTGCCATTGCTTTTAAAAGCGCATTTTTTACAAAATAACAATTACAGAGGTGAGTAAAGCATCGTACCAGATTAAGTTAGACCAGTTTGAAGGGCCCTTTGACCTGCTTTTATTTTTTATAGAAAGAGATGAACTGGATATCTACAATATTCCCATTACCAAAATAACCAACGATTTCCTGGATTTTATACATAACGGCGAAAAACTCAACATTGAGTTAAGCAGCGAGTTTATTTTATTCATTAGTACGCTGATGCGGATTAAAGCAAAAATGCTTTTACCACGCAAGGAAATTGATGCCGATGGTAACGAAATTGACCCTAGACAGGAACTAATAAATAAGATCCTGGAATACAAAAGATTTAAAGAAGCTGCCACACAAATGGCCGAGATGGAAGCTATGCGTATGTTAATGATGAAGCGTGGCAACCTGCAGAAGGAAATTTCGCAGATTGGGGAAGACGCCGGCGAAGGAACCGAAATACAGACGGTAACACTTTTCAAGCTGATGAAAGCTTTTGAAAAAGTGATCTTAAAACTGCAGGAACGTAATTTTAAACCCGTGCATACTGTGGTACGGTATAACTATACCATGGAGGAAAGCCGGGAATATATGCTGAATGTTTGCAGTTCGGAAAAAACGGTTTCTTTTGAAAAAGTGTTTGAAATATGCCAGGACCGCATCCATGCTATTTTTCTTTTTCTTTCTTTGCTGGAGCTTGTACAAATGCGGTACATGAGTTTACTAACCGGCGAAGGCCGCAATAATTTTATTGTAGAATGGAATGAAAACCGGGAAGAAGATATTGTGGGATTATTGCCCGGTGAAGAAGCTGTATCACTTAATTGATTTATATCCTCCGGCAAATACGGAGGATTTTTTTTGGTCCTTAGCAGCAGTTCACCTCAAGAGGTCGACTCACCACTTAAAGCCAATTTGTCAGTAAAACAATTGGTATAATATTTGATGTTTAAACATTGAATTTAAACGCAACAATCATGACAACATTATTATTTAAAGCAGCAGACAGGGGAACTGCCGATTATGGCTGGCTAAAACCCAATTATTATTTCAGTTTTGCCCAATACCACGACAACGCCAAAGTACATTTTGGTTTGTTACGTGTATTGAATGATGATTTTATTGGTGGTGGCGGTATGTTTCCTACACACCCGCACGATAATATGGAAATTGTAACCATACCATTTACCGGCGCACTTAAACACAAAGATAATACCGGTGGTGAGGGTGTTATTAAAGCAGGTGATGTACAGATCATGAGTGCAGGCAGTGGTGTACAACACTCCGAAGCCAATGCCTCAGCAACCGACTCTGCAACGCTTTTCCAGATATGGGTATTCCCTAAAGAAAGAAATATAAAACCACGTTACGATCAAAAAACCTTTGATGTAGCCGAAAGGGAAAATAAATGGCAAACAGTTGTTTCGCCGATTGATGCAGACAATGCATTATGGATAAACCAGGATGCAAGATTCTCTTTAACAAATCTGCAGGCCAGTAAGGAAATAACTTACACAAATGCTTTTAAAGGCAACGGCGTTTTTCTGGTAGTAATTAACGGATCAGTTGAAGTTGGCGGACAGCAGTTAAATAAAAGAGATGCGTTGGGAATTTCTGAAACAGAAGCGTTTACAATAAAGGCCTCGGAAGATGCTGAGTTGCTGGCGATAGAAATACCGATGAATTAATAGTAAATCCACAATAATATAGGTTCCTGCGATTCGTCCATATAACCTTTAAGCTGAGTAAAAAAAGGAGCAGAAACAGCCGGGCAACCTTCGCTTACACAAATGGAGGCCGGATAAACTTCGGCAGTAGGAACACCAAAATAAGAATGCAATACAACAGCACGGTCTAAAGCCCTGCTGTTGGTTTTATCCAATCCCATTAATTTATAAGAAAGGCCAAAGTTGCCATTATAGGGATTACCGATTTTGTATTTACCCAGCGATGTGCAGTTACTGTTTGGCATGTTTGAAAAAACAAGGCTGCCCGATTCGTTTTCAGATCCTTTGCCGTGTGTTACCAGGCCAGCAGCCTCCAACGAATCTTTTAAAAGGTTGTAAACAAAAAAACGGTTTTTACCAGAAGGTAAACGCATGTCTATCATAAAACAATAGCTTACATCAAAGCCATTTTCATCTACATAATCTTTTGCCAAAGAAGCCTTTTCTTTCAGGCGGCTCATTACCTCGGTGTTGCTTATTAAACGGTTATCGGCAGCATTGTTTTTTGGTTCGGAGAAAAAGTCGCTTTTAAAATCAGCCATATAACCACATACAGATATGGTTAAGAATAAACCCGTGGCCAGCACGATGGTTTTTCTAACAATACTTATATGTTTTTTAAGAAGCATAAATTGATAACGGGGCTTTATAAAAAAAATTGCATTTACATCTTACCAAAAATAAAGAAATAAAGTTTAGTTACGAAAAAATACAGGGTTAACTTAATAATATATCCAGAGCATGATTGGTTTTGGAGATACATCAATATGGGATTGTAATTGTGTTAAAAATGCCGGAGCCACAGTTGGGCAACCCCAACTTTCGCAGATGGGCTGGGGAGAGACTTCATCATTGGGTACACAGTCATGGGAATGAAGCACCACAAAACGTTCAAAAGCCTTGCTGTTACTCTTATCCAGACCATATAACTTATAAGCCAGGCCAAATTTTCCCTGGTAAGGTTTTCCTATCCGGTATTTACCCAACGATGTGCAGTTACTGTTTGGCGTGTTTGAAAAAACTGGGTTGCTTGAAGGATTATTTACCCCGCTGCCATGCGTAACCAGCCCGGCTATCTCTACCGAATCTTTCCGGAGGTTATAAACAAAAAAGCGTTTTTCGCCCGATGCTATCCGCATATCAATTAAAAAACAAAGTTCTCCATTAAAATTTTGGGCAGCAATATAATCCCGGGCCAGTAAGGCTTTGTTATGCAGGCGAAGCATGGTTTCACTTTTATCTTTATGCTTTTTAAAACCAATAGAAGCAGTTGCACTTTTTGAAGATTTGTAAAATACAGGCTTATACCAAAGAAAATATCCAAATGCAGAAGCGGTTAACAATAAACCACTGGCTAATACAAAAGTTTTACGGGCAATTTTCATGAAAATTTTATTAGGCATAGATTCTGTAAGCTCCCCCAAAGTTCGGCCATAAGGTTTAGAGTTAATACCACTTTTATTAACTTTAAATTTTACAATTATGAAAAAGCGATTTACAGAAAGTCAAATTGTGACTGCCATCAAGAAACAGGAAGCCGGTATAGCTGTTAAAGACATTTGCCGTGAAATTGGGATTAGCGATGCTACGTTTTACAACTGGAAGTCCAAGTATGGAGGAATGGAAGCCAGCGATGTAAAGCGGATGAAAGAACTGGAAGCAGAAAATGCTCAACTCAAAAGCATGTATGCTGAGACTAGCATGGAAAACCGAGCCCTAAAAAGTCTTATCGAAAAAAAGTTTTAACGCCCCAGGAGAAACGGGAAGCTGTAGATCATTTGGTCAGCGAAGAGTTAAGTAACCGTAAGGCGTGTAAACTGATGGGTATATCCCGAACCACCTGTCAGTATAAAG
>JBBQLS010000042.1:0-20985 GCA_038328115.1 Chitinophagales bacterium | reverse complement strand
GGCGGACTTGGTACCCGTATTTCGGAAGAAACTGACTCCAGGCCTAAGCCAATGGTGGAGATAGGAGGCAAGCCTGTTTTATGGCATATCATGAAAATTTATGGTAGTTATGGCTTCAATGATTTTATCATTTGCCTTGGTTATAAAGGGTATGTGATTAAAGAATATTTTATGAACTACTTTTTGCATAATTCCGATCTTACCATCGATCTGGAAAATAACGATGTACAGTTCCATAGCAGCAAAAGTGAAAAATTTAAAGTAACGCTAATTGATACCGGGCTTAACACTAAAACCGCAGGCAGGCTTAAGGCGGTGCAGTCTTATATAGGCAACGAAGATTTTATGCTTACTTACGGTGATGGCGTGTGCGATGTGAATGTGACGCAATTACTGGCTTATCATCAGCAACACGGAAAAATTGCCACCGTAACGGCTGTTGCGCTGGATGCCCGTTTTGGGGGAATGGATTTGTCCAAAGATGGTGAAGTAGTTTCCTTTAAGGAAAAAGCAAAAGATGAAAGTAAATGGATTAACGGTGGTTTCTTTGTGTTGAAACCGGAAGTTTTTAAATACCTGCAGGGCGATATGAGCAATATGATGTGGGAAGACGAGCCATTGGAACAATTAACGAACGATCAGCAGTTGCAGGCATACCAGCACAAAGGTTTCTGGAAACCCATGGATGCGTTAAGGGATAAGATCGAATTGGAAAATCTCTGGCAAACCGGTCAGGCAAAATGGAAAACCTGGTGAACCAACAAACGCTGCAAAATTATTATAGAGGCAAGCGGGTTTTTATTACCGGCCACACTGGTTTTAAAGGTTCGTGGTTGATGGCCTGGCTGCACCAATTGGGTGCAACGGTAAAGGGTTACGCATTGGCGCCGGAGCATGACGAATGTCTTTTTAATATATTGGAACCGCTGGATTCGTGCGAAAGCGTTATTGCTGATATTCGCAACCGCCAAAAACTTAAAGAAGAAGTGCTGTCTTTTCAACCCGATTATATTTTTCATCTGGCAGCTCAACCTCTGGTGCGCCGGAGTTACCAACTGCCCGCCGAAACTTTTGAAGTGAACGCAATTGGTACTGCAAATTTGCTGGAAGCAGTAAATGGTTTGCCCAATAAATGTTCAGTAATTGTAATTACTACTGATAAAGTTTATGAAAATAAGGAACAGGATATTTTATACAACGAAACGGATGTATTGGGTGGCTATGACCCTTACAGTGCCAGCAAAGCCTGCACCGAGTTCGTGGTTAGCTCATTCCGTAATTCTTTTTTTAATGTAGATAAAATTGAGCAGCATAAAAAAGGAATCGTTTCTGTTCGTGCAGGTAATGTAATTGGCGGCGGCGACTTTAGTGAAGACCGTATCATTCCCGATATCATCAGGGCATTAAAGCAACAAAAAATAATTGAAGTGCGTAACCCTGGTGCTGTAAGGCCCTGGCAGCATGTGTTAGAGCCTTTGGCAGGTTATTTATTAACGGGAGCTTTGTTGCACGATGATCCGGTGAAGTATTCGGGTGCTTATAATTTTGGTCCCGAACCTGCCGACCATCTTACAGTAAAGGAACTGGTAGAACTGGCTATTAAAACCTGGCAAAGCGGCGAATGGAAAGATACGCATGATACCAACCAGGTGCATGAAGCCAAATTGCTGAAACTGGATATCAGCAAAGCAAAAACAAAGCTAAACTGGCAGCCAAAATTAAATGCGGCAACTGCTATTGAATGGACCATCAACTGGTATGGACAAACTGAAGAGGTTGCTGATTTTACTTTTCAGCAGATAAATGATTATATGGATTTATGATCTTTACCGAAACGATATTAAAGGGTAGTTACGAAATTATGTTGACTCCTCACGGCGACAACAGGGGATGGTTTGCACGTACCTATTGCAAAAAAAAATTTGAACAGATAGGCCATCAGCAGGAGTGGGTGCAAATCAATCATTCATTTTCTGCACAAAAAGGAACGGTGAGAGGAATGCATTTTCAACACCCGCCATTTGCAGAAGTTAAAATGCTGCGTTGCATTGCCGGGGCGGTTTATGATGTGATCATCGATTTAAGAAAAGACTCGCCCACATTTTTAAAATGGTATGGAACCGAACTATCTGCTACCAATAAAAAAATGCTGTACATACCGTCGGGATTTGCACATGGTTTTCAAACGCTCACCGCCGATGCCGAACTTATTTATCATCATACTGAATTCTATACGCCTTCGGCCGAAGCCGGTATGGCTTACAACGACCCGGCCCTGAAAATTATCTGGCCGTTGCCTGTATCAGAATTGTCAGCCAGAGATACTAATCACCCGTTAATTGATTCAACATTTAAAGGATTATAAAAATGAACTGTAGATTTTGTAAGAACGAATTGAAAGATGTGTTTATAGACCTGTTTAATTCACCGGCATCCAACTCTTTTTTAAATAAAGAAGAGCTGAACGAACCGGAAACATTTTATCCGCTTAAAGTATATACCTGCAGTCATTGTTTTTTGGTGCAGGTTGATGAGTATAAAAAATCGGATGCTATTTTCGACAGCAACTATGTATATTTTTCATCCTACAGCACAAGCTGGCTGGAACATGCAAAAAAATATACGGAGCAGATGATTAAGCGTTTCAAATTCAACGAAACATCCCTTGTGGTTGAAATAGCCAGCAACGATGGATACCTGCTGCAGTATTTTAAAGAAAAAAATGTGCCGGTACTTGGTATTGAGCCAACAGCCAATACAGCAAAGGTTTCCAGCGAAAAGGGTATTGAGAATGTAGTTGATTTCTTTGGTGTTCGATTAGCAACCAAACTTGCCGGCGAAAATAAAAAAGCAGATCTGCTGCTTGGGAATAATGTGCTGGCGCATGTGCCTGATATCATCGATTTTGTTGCAGGCATGAAAATAATTTTAAAAGATACCGGTGTTATCACCATGGAATTTCCACACCTGATGCAACTGGTGGATAATAACCAGTTTGATACCATTTATCACGAACATTTTTCTTATTTATCATTCTACACTGTAAAACAAATTTTTGAATCGCAGGGGCTGCAGATGTTTGATGTGGAAGAAATATCAACGCATGGGGGCTCGTTACGTATTTATGCAAAACATAAAGAAGACAGCACTAAATTTATTTCAGAAAATGTGGCCACTGTTTTAAAGAAGGAAACTGATAAAGGTCTTGATACACTTGCCTATTATGATAATTTTCAGCAAAAGGCATTAAAGGCCAAACTCGACCTTACAGATTTTCTGATACAGCAAAAAAGAAACGGAAAAAAAGTAGCCGCATATGGTGCCGCAGCCAAGGGCAATACTATGCTTAACTACTGCGGCATTAAAAGCGACCTGGTAGATTTTGTGGTTGATGCAAATCCGCATAAGCAAAATAAATTTTTACCGGCAAGTCATATTCCGGTGGTTAATGAACAGTTTTTGAAGCATGCCAAACCGGATTATGTATTAATACTTCCCTGGAATTTAAAGGAGGAAATAACAGCCCAGTTAAGTTATATCAGGAACTGGGGAGGGCAATTTGTAATTTCGATACCTGAATTACAAATTCTATGATCAGGACGAAAAAGATATTGATTACGGGTGCTACAGGTTTTATAGGCAAATATGTGGTACAGGAATTATTGGAGAATAATTGTACGGTGATTGCCAGCTCAACCAATGAAGAGAAAGCAAAACAGGCTTCCTGGTATGCGGACGTAACTTATATTCCATTTGATTTGAAGACCTTTGATGATTCAATTGATTACTTTTTGCATTTTGGAAAGCCTGATGCGATGATACATCTTACCTGGGAGGGACTGCCGAATTACAATGCAGCATTTCATGTAGAGGAAAATTTACCACGCCATTTGTCTTTCCTTAGCAATATGATCAATTATGGATTAAAAGACCTTACTGTTACAGGCACCTGTTTTGAATATGGGATGAATGAAGGTTGCCTACGGGAAGATATGGAAGCAGAGCCGGCTAATCCTTATGCTGCGGCAAAAGACCAACTGCGTAAAAGCCTGGAGATTGTAACTGCTCAAAAGCAGGTTCATTTTAAATGGTTACGCCTTTTTTATATGTACGGCAAAGGGCAAAGCCCGAATTCCTTATTTTCGCAACTTGATAAAGCACTGGAGGATAATGACGCAGTATTTAATATGAGTGGGGGAGAACAGGAAAGGGATTATTTGCGGGTGGAAGAGGTAGCAGCAAATATTGTGAAGATAGCTTTGCAGCACAAGGTTGAAGGTATTATCAATTGCTGCAGCGGAAAGCCGGTTAAGATAAAAGATATGGTGCAACAATACCTTGCATCAACAAAGCAGATTATTGAACTTAACCAGGGATTTTACCCCTACAGCAATTATGAGCCCATGCGTTTTTGGGGAGACAATGAAAAATTAAAAACAATCATACATGATGAGTAATCCAGGTTTAGCGTTTATAGAAGAACGTAAACAGCGTATAGCTTCTAACAGAAATAACAGTGCGCTGGTGCAGGCTGCAGATGCTTTTAATGCGGCATCCAATCCATCGCAGTATTCTTATAACTTTTCGTGGATGGGCCGCCCGATTATACAATACCCACAGGATATGATTGCGATGCAGGAGATCATCTGGGATCTAAAACCTGATCTTATCATTGAAACTGGTATTGCACATGGTGGCTCATTAATCTACTATGCATCACTGCTGGAGCTTATTGGTAAGGGTGAAGTACTGGGTATCGATATTGATATAAGGGAACATAACAAGATTGAAATTGAAAAGCACCCGATGTTTAAGCGCATAACTATGATAGAAGGATCATCCATCGATCAGGATACTGTAGACAAAGTAGCAGCTGTTGCTAAAGGAAAAGGTACTGTTTTGGTAACGCTGGATTCGAACCATACCCATGAACATGTTTTACAGGAACTAAAAATGTATGCCCCTTTTGTTACAAAAAATTCTTACCTGGTAGCTTTTGATACCATTGTAGAGGATTTACCCAATGATTATATGCCGGGCAGACCATGGAAGCAGGGGGATAATCCAAAAACAGCGGTTTGGGAATTTTTAAAATCGCATCCTGAATTTGAAATAGATAATAGCATTGACAATAAGCTATTGATAAGTGTAGCACCCAGCGGATATTTAAAAAAAATAGGTAGTTAACAAGGATTGTTATTCCATTTTCAGTATAGCTGGCTGTAAATATTGAATTTTTTGCAAAAAACATTATGAACGTAGATAAGCATATAAGTGATACCGGTTACGAATTCAGTATTGTTTTACCGGTGAGGAACGGCGGAGAATACATAAAAATTTGCATCAATAGTATTTTAGCACAAACTGTAACAAACTTTAATATTCATATTCTGGAAAATTGTAGTACAGATGATACTCCTGCTTATTTGAAAAGCTTAACCGATCCAAGAATAAGTGTACACCCAGCTACAGCATCACTGTCGATAGAAAAAAACTGGGAAAGGATATTGAGCATTAAACGAAACAAGTTTATGATCATTATCGGCCATGATGATTATATGTATCCGGGATATTTAGCAGCTATTAAAAATCTGATATATAAGTATCCGGATGCCAGTTTGTATCAGACACATTTTAACTTTATTGATGAGAGAGGAGAAATAGTGAGAAACTGTAAACCGATGCAGGCTGTGCAAACTGTGAGTGATTTTTTTACGGAAACAATTGAAAATGGGGGCGGCTTTATGATGCGCTCTACGGATTATGATGCTGTAGGTGGGATACCGATGTACCCTAATTTATTTTTTGCAGATTTCGCTTTATGGCTCAAACTTAGCCGTCTGTCTTACAAAGCTTCAGATCCGGGAATGCTGTTCTCATATCGTGTTCACGATCAGAATACTTCGGCTGTTTCGGCCGATGAAAAATATCATGCAGGGTTTGAATTATTTGTCAACTATCTACAGGATTTAAAAAAAGAAGATAAAGAGTTCAGTGAGGCACTTAATATGCACGCCATTAACATACTCTCCATTTATTGTAAAGGGCTTTCACACAGGTTATTGCGTACTCCATTAAAAGAAAGGAATAATCTCACCGTAGCAACTGTTTTAAAAAAATACCAGGGATATGCTGACCGTTTAATTGACAATAATCATTTTAACTTTTCTAAAATCAGGGGTATGCAGTTGGCTGGATTTATCGATAGCAATATGGTAACCAGGAATGTTTTCCTACTGCTGAAAAAGCTTTACCCAAAGCCATTTGTAAAATAAAAATGTACACGTTATTTAAAACACAATGGCTAGATTTAGTATTATATTACCGGTTTTAAATGGCGGAAACTACATAAAAGGATGCATCCAAAGCATACTGAGTCAGACTGTTTCTGATTTTGCTGTACATGTATTAGACAGTGGAAGTACAGATGGTACAGTGCAATGGCTGTCTTCGCTTACTGACATACGTATTCAGCTTTATACATCGGAAGTGCCGCTTTCTATTGAAGAAAACTGGAATCGCATTATCACCATTCCACGTAATGAGTGGATGACAATTATGGGACATGACGATTTGCTTCATCCTAATTATCTTGAGGAAATAGCACGGTTAATAAATCAACATCCCGATGCAGGCGTTATTGGTACGCATTTTAATTTTATTGACGGTTACGGAAATGTGAGAAGCAAGTGTTTACCTGTTTTGCCAGTAATGACTGCTGAGCTTTTTGTTGAAAAAATAATCCCTTCTGATATTGGTGTAGTTTCTATGGTGTTTCGCTCAAAAGAATATGATAAGATAGGTGGCTTCCCGGCATTTCCCAACCTGTTATTTTCTGATTTTAAATTCTATATTGAATTGGTGAGACTATCGTATATCGTTGTTTCTCCTGAAATATGCCTGTCTTATAGAATACACAGCAACAACACTACCAGCTCATCAGATTATGAAAAGTATTATGAATCTTTTGACCTTTATGCTGGTTATTTAAAGGAATTGAGGGGCGAAATAAAATATAATACAATTATAAAAAAAGCTGCAGTTAAATTACTCAATTCCAGGTATCTTGAATTTGCCAATAAAGTAATTTATACGCCAGCCAGACAACGGGTTATGATCAGGTCTATAACTGATTTGAAGCGAAGATTTCGTATCTATGCAAGAGATTTAATTGATACAGAAAGATTTGATTCGATAACTGAATTTAAAATAAAATTTGCGGAAATTATTGATGCAACTTCACCAGGAAGGTATTTATACCTGAAGTTTAAAAAACTTCAATCAAATTTAAAGTCTTAAGCTGGATGCCCATTTTTATTCAAGCCTTAGCAAGTTTCGATAACCGGAGCAAAAACTTCCCCTGCTGAATTTTTCAATGGCAATTTCTCTGCTCCGATTTCCTAATTTTGTACGCAAATCTTTGTCGTGTAACAGCATTTCTATATAAGCAGTTTCTTCATCAACAATCTTATCCTCCTCCACAGCCCTTATCAATAAGCCGTTTTCCAGATGATGAATATAATCGGGTATGCCGTTTACGGCTGTAGATACAACCACTTTTCCATGGGCCATCATCTGCATCACTACTAGGGGTAACCCTTCAAACAAAGAAGTAAGGATTAAAACATCAGCTTCCTCATAGATCCTTTTCATGGTTGCTTCTTCCTTTACATTTCCATAAAACCGGCAATAGGGATAGGCCGACAGATCAATTACTTTATCTACATCTCCCACAAAATTAAATTTAACGGGCAGGCCTTTTTTATGAATTTGTTCAGCGATAGCGGTTATTAAATGAACCCGTTTTTGTGCGGCACCCCGGCCAATAAAATAAACCTGTAGTTCGGGATTGTTGGTTGGTTTGTATTCCGGGATGTCAATGGCATTATCTATAAAAAATAGTTTTTCAAAATAATCTTGCTGAAGATTATTCTCCCTGTATTGTGCTTCCACCTGTTGCTTTAATTTTTCGGTGCTGAAAACACGTTGGTCAATCCTGTCGATAAGGCCGATAGAGTAGGGCAGCCAGGTAGGCAGGTGACAAAGCTCAACAGTATGTACATGCGGTTTGCAATGCGGAATTATTTTGTAAAAGAAAATACTTTCACCGCCAAACACAACAGCATTCTTTTGCTTATTGATCCAGGCTGAAAGTAGTCCCCTGAAGAAGAAATTTACGAAATGAAAGGCTTTGTTGTCGATATATTTATGAATATCCAGCACCCTTACTCCTTCAATATTGTATTTTTCCCGAAATTGGTTGTTTGTCGGCTTTTTGGAAAAAATGATCAAAGGTTTTTTGTCGCTGATACAATTTGCCAGGTCGATATTTACCTGAGGGGAACCACCGATATCTCCATTTGGAATGAAAAGAAATACGCTGTGCTTTGTATTGAGGCCGAAAAAATAGCCGGCTATCTTACCCAATAGTACAAATGGAAACATGACTATCAATTCCAATTGTAATTTTTGTTTAGCGGCCTTATAGGTCATTATCGGGGAAAATATTTTTGCAGAACTTTAGATAAATAGTGTTGGTCAAAATTAATATTAAATTTCCGGAACAGTGGCCGGATTGCAGAAATGTCAATAACAGGGCCGTCGCCTTTGGCAGCCAGGGTATAGTTTCCTTTGATACCAAAATGTTTTTCGATTGTTTCTACTATAAACGGCACTGAATAACTTTCTGGGTTTGCAATACTAATAATAGAATTTGTGAACAGGTTTTGACGGATTATCTCATTGCATATAAGGTACATATCATCAATGTCAATTATATTTCTGGTTGCATGTTGCCATACTTCAAATGGGTGCCTCTCTGTAATATTCTTAATAAAATAATTCACTACTGTATGTGTATTGCTGCTATTGCCAACCGGGTTTGTCAGGCGGAAGATCAGATAGGGATTGTGATTGGCGATTATATACTTCTCAACGTTTATTTTATGTTGCACATAAGCAGATTCCAGCATGGATTTGTCATTTATGCTGCAGGTACTGAAATATACCAATAATTTTGCCTGGTTGGTTTTAAGGGTATCCGATAATAGTTTTTTTTCTCGCTCAAATGCCGTGGTGGGGGCATCAAAGGAATTGGAAACTCCTGAAGCAAACACCAGGAAACGTTCATCATCACAGAATGAGGCGAACCGTTTTGCTATTAATCCGTTTCCAATTACCATTACAATGTGTTTTTAAATAAAGATATTAAATGTCTGAAATGTGGTTTGCGAATTTGGTAACTGATGTAGTTGTAGTGTACTGTCTTTTTTTTCATTTTATTTTGCCAACGGTTATGTTAATACCAATCTGGTTTTGGGAAAAGCAGAAAGTCAATTTGCTTTTTGCTGCCAGTAAGCAATAATATCAGCAAGGCTTTTTTCAATGGGTATCATCGGCTTCCAACCCAATCCTTTCTTTATTTTTTCGTACGACCCAATTATTTTCTTATTCTCATTTGGCCTTATCAGTGCCGGATTCACTTCTACGCTGATATCAATATTCAGCAGTTCACTCATTTTCACTATTATCTCCTTAAGTTCAATACCATTGCCCGAACAGATATTATAAACCTCGCCACTCACTCCATTTTTTAGCAAAAGATAATAGGCTTTTACCACATCCCGTACATCCACAAAATCCCTCACAATTGATAAATTTCCTGCAACGAGAGTCTTATCATCGCCATTACGGGCTGCCAACTGTACCAGTTGTTTGGCAAAGGATGAAATTACAAAATTCTCTTTTTGTCCAGGGCCAATGTGGTTGAACGACCTGGTAATGATGATATCCTGCCCATACCCATCGGCATATATTTTAGATAACATTTCCTGTGATATCCTTGCTACTGCATAAGGGCTCAGGGGCTTTAAAGGGTGTTCTTCGGTGAGTGGTAATTTTGATTCGTCAACTTCGCCGTATTCCTCTGATGAACCAACAGATAAGATACGGCACTTTATATTGTTTACCCTTACCTGCTCAACGAGGTTTAGAAATATGTTGGTATTATTTACAAAACTTTCAAGAGGCGTTTGCCAGCTTTGTGCCACACTGCTTACAGAGGCAAGATGCAATATATATTCGGGTTGAAACTCACGAAGCGTTTCATCAACACTACTCTTGTTCAGCAGGTCAATATTTTTATAGCTGATGTTAAGCCCCGGGTAAGCATGCTTGTCTGTAGCAGGAGTGTGCTTATCTACGCCCAGTATTTCCGAACCAGATTCAACTGTATGTAAAAGATCCAGGAAATGTGCACTGACAAAACCAGCAAACCCGGTAACAAGTATTTTCATCCAAATATAAATTAATTGATTAGCCGGCAAACATGGATACGGCTTGAAAAGCTGTCAGTCGGAATTTACAGAATCCGGTATTTAACAGATGCTACCGCCATGTACAGGTTCAAACAAACAAATTTTCAATGCGGTAATTTTCCAGCGGTACCACTACCAGTTGCGTTAAAATTACAAAAAAATACTGCTAAGAACGTAAAAGGCCGACAGCTTTTTCTGCTATATTGTCCCAGCTAAAATGATCAAAAAATGCCGGGGGAATCGAACTGTTGATATCCGTTACAAATATCTGATTGGTAAATGCTTCCCAATCATTATCTTCTATAACTTTTAGTTTTTCTCCCGCAATGCCTGCTGGTATACCTATTGCACCGCTTTTTGTACTGATTACAGACAGGTTGTATCCCAGCGATTCAACTACTTTTGTTTTAATACCGCCGCCTTCAATCACGGGGTTTATAAAAAGATCGGCGCCTTTAAAAAAGATACTGATATCTTCTACAAAGCCGGCAAAAATAATATTCTTATCGTGGTAGGCTTTTAAGCTATTATAAGCTGCTGAAAGTTTATTGCCACAGATAATGATCTTGTATTTGAAAGAAGATTCTTTAAGCAGTTGCGGGTTTATTTTTTCAAGAATAATATCAAGCGCCTCGGTGTTGGGCCTGTAATCGAGGGTGCCGTTAAAAAGCAAAATTCTTTCATCGCTGTTGATGCCATAGGTGTCGCAAATAAATTTTTTGGCAAGCCTTTTTTCTTCAGGTTCAGGCGCACCATTCATTTCAAAACCGTATGTAATGGTGAAACATTTTGCAGGGTCAAGTTTAAAATGGTTGATGCCGTAGTCCCTGTCTTCGTCCGTTATAAAAAAACTGAGATCGGTGTTTTTATGTGCCAGTTTTTCATAGTGCCACAAAATACCCCACCACCATTTGCCCATACTTTTAAAACGTGTGGTCTCTATATTATGGCAATGAATTATCAATTTTACTTTACAAAACCATTTTAGTAAAATACCCAGCCAGCCATAATAGGGTTGCTCCAGTATAAGGTGTGTTATTTTATTCTCTTTAATAAATTTGCGGAGTAAAAAAAAATAGGCAGGATTAATATACCTGAATTTGCCGTTGCTTAAAATATTATGTACCGTATAACTGGCAGCAAATTTAGGTTCATTGTTTTTAGTGGTAATGCAACTGTAATTAACCCGTTGTCCCAGGTATTCATTAAATAAGGCAATATTTTTTTGGCCACCCATTTTAGGCGGCAGAAAATTGTAAGAAACGATTGTTAAAACTTTTATCCCTTCGGTCATCTTATTTTTTATATGCTACCACATTTACAAATGGAGAAAGCCAATAGCCTTTTTTACCGATGATTTTTATGATACGGTTAAAGCAGGCAGTTGTAAAATTAAACAGGCCATATTTATAGTGTGTATCCCAAAAGCCAGGTGTATAATCTAAAGAAAACCCAGCGTCTTCTATAATGGTATTATAATTTTTACGGGTCAATAAATTTTCTGCCCATACACCGGTCTTATAATCGCAGGTGTTGGTATTTAAAAATTCAACGGGTGGCACAGGTTGCTTATTTACATACAATTCAATTGCATTTGTAAAATCGTCAAATGCACGGCCACGGGTAATTTCAACCAACTGCTGCAGATCGTCTGCAGAAATGGTTGGTTGCAATTCTTTTATTCGGGCTTGCCGCTGGCCTTTGAATTGTGTATTTTCAACCCTGCGATGTACGCCAAAATGTTTTAGCCGCATGGCAATATTGTGATAATTGGCTGTGGTGGTTGAATAGCAAATGGTAGTAAGGCCCGAGTTGTACAATTTTGTATAAAAATCACGTAGCCTGTAAATATGCTCCACCACATTTCGTGAAGCAACAATATCAAAATGGATATTGTTGTTTGATGTGCAAAATTCAACTACGGCATCAATATCACCCGTGATAAAACCTGCAATATTTATATTTAATTTATGGCAGAGCTTTTGTGCATTTTTGGTCCAGCTCTCAAAATAATCATTGTAATAAACCTCTTTAAAACCAACCTGGCTTGCCAGTAAAAAAAGGGTTCCCAGGCCGGCTCCGTAGTCTAACAGGTTGATGGATGACAGCGGTTTGCTGATTTTTTTTACAGACTGGTAAATGATATCAGCACTGCTTTGGATAGAAAAAAATAACCGCCTGCCTACGTGATGATTACCAAAATAATATTTGCCAAATTCATCAAATTCCAATGCATCAATATCCAGGTTTTTTAGTTGATGATATAAAAAATTCGCTTTTTCATTAATTAACCGGGCCAGGTCATCATGCGGCTCAATAAATATAAATAATCGGTTTGTGTTCAAAAGATTAAGCGTTTTTTATTTCAGTAGTTGATTTATTCCTGTTTTTCCATGCCATAAAAAAGCATAGTAAAATAAACAGCACAGCAGCGATGTAACTATATCTTGAAATACTTTCTCCAACCCTTACAGATGCAGGATTAAAAATAAACTCAATATTGTGTTTGCCTGCTGGTATGGCTAAACCACGCAGCGCATAATCCGTTTTGCAATACGGCGTTTTTTTATTGTCAATATAGGCTTCCCATCCAGATGGATAATAAATTTCACTGAATACGGCAAACTGGTTGGTAGCTGCATTGAATTCATATTTTATTTCATCATTATTATTCTGAACCAGTTTGATGGTAGCTGTTGAATCAGCAACGGGAGAGAAGGGAACTGCAGACTTAAACCTTTCATCAACAAATGCAATCTGTTTAGGATCAAAATTATTTAAGGCATTCATTTCTTCATCAGCATTCTTAACGAATTTCACTTCGTTTACCAGCCAGCAACTGCCCATGGCAAATGGATTGGGTATGGCCTGTGTTTGTTTGGGGTCTCTTTGGTCGGGAACAATCACATACTTCATGTTCAGCATGTTCAGTACCGGAAAACTATCCTTAGCCATCTGGTTACTGCCCCAGGCCTGTATGTTTTTGTAGATCTGCCTTTCAATCAAATCCTGGTAAAGCCCAAGCTTTGCAGGGCTGTAACCACCAATGGTATTGTGTTTGTAGGATGCGATAGCATCGTTAAATGAGTTACCAATATCAAATGCATATCCACCGTTTCCATTGGGGAAAGCAAGGTTTAAAACCCTGTAATAACCAGTATCCTGTTTTATCTGCAGGTCTGCACGGGTATCTGCATAGCCGCTTTCCAGGTCGGCTGGCTCAATAAAACTTTCTTCTTTCAAATACCGCTTGCTTACACCCATTAAATCTATAGTACAAAAAAGAATCAATGCTGCGTAAACAATAACCGGCTTAATTTTATTTTTTGCGTATAAGAAAAGTACAGCAATCAATACAGCAATAAATCCTAACGAACGCCACATATCGCCCAGGTAAAAAGACTGACGGTCAGCTTTTAAAGCACTGAAGTAAGATCTTGAAAAATCGGCACCCTTGCCCTGTAATGCTTCATTTACACTCTTACGCAGTTCGCCTGTTGCTGTATTGCTGAAATCGGCAAAGAAATAAAACGATACCATTATAAGCACAGCGCCACCGGTAACGTACAGGCATTTTTTAAAGAGCGGCCATAATTTTTCTTTTTCGGTTTTAATAAACTCATCCAAAAATAGTACTGCCAGTAAAGCCGCCGAAAGCTGCGGTATAACAAGGGCCATAGATGGTGCCCTGAATTTTTTATAAAATGGAAGATGATCGAACAGGAAATAATTTACTGCCTCAAAATTTTTGCCCCAGGCTAGTACAATACCAAAAACAGTCAATGCTACAAGCCACCACCTGTGTTCACTTTTGGAAAAGAAAGCTCCAAATAGAAATAATAAACAAACTATTGCTCCCAGGTAAACTGTACCCTGTGTGCTTAACAGTTCGCCCCAGTACATGGACGAAGACTGTGCAATCTGTTGCGCCATTCCCTGTGGCAATGTTTGTGCATTTTCCTGTAAAACTCCAATAGCTTTAGATTCTTCGCCCAATCCTTCGGAAGAGCTGCCGCCAAAAGCATTTGGTACAAGCAGGGTCATGGTTTCAGCTTTGCCATAACTCCATTGAAAAGCATAATCTTTATCAAGGCCGCCTTTGGTCTCATTCTTCTTATCTTTTTGTGTAAGTTCACTACGGCCTCCACGCATGGTCTCTTTACTCATTTCGTAGGTGGGCCAATATCCAAAAGTCATAGTGCCTAAAATAAGAGTAGCTACGCCAATGCTTATTAAACCCGCTAATGCTAAATGTTTTATTTGTTTCTCCCTGATGGTTTTAATGATAAACGGAATGGTGCTGAACACTGCCATTAGCAATGTATAATAAACTATTTGCTGGTGGTTTTGCCCCAATAGTAACACACCGGATATAAGCAAGACCGCTGCACCAATCCAGTAATTCTTTTTAAAAATTAGCTGTAGCCCGGCCAGCACAGCGGGGGCATAAGCCATTGAAAGCAGCTTGGTATCGTGGCCGCCCGCAATCAGTACAGGATCGTATGAGCAATAGGCATATGCTATGCCGCCCAGAATGCTTACCCAGGAATTAATACCAATAACAATGCACAACAGGTAAAAACACAACGCTGCTAAAAACAGGTAGTAAACGGGTTTAGGTAAACCAAAAGTTATAACACTTTGTATATAGCTTAAATTAATGGTCATTGGTTTTTTAGGGCCCAATGCTATCTGGTAAGCGGGCATACCGCCCATCATGCTGTTTGTCCATTTTGGTAAATGCCCGTTCTTTTTGTTAAACTCAATGGATTGGTTTGCCATTGCCCTCCACTGTATTACATCGTTTTGTTGTACGGCCTTGCCTTCAAGAGCAGGCTTGGTTAAAAATACCGACAGTAAAAGAAAAATAACTACGGCTACCAGGTGCGGTAAAACCTGCTTAAAATTGATTTGCTTCATAATAGATTTTTGCTTCGGCAAAATAATGCTAAAAAATTAAAAGATGGTTGTAAAATATTAAGGGCTGGCTTCAAATTGTAGCCGGTTGGCGTCCCGCCAACTGCGGCAACTCGCCGTGGACGGTGTCTCCACCGTCCACTACCGGAAAGATAGCTGTAAAAGTATTAAAGCTTCAAAAGCCTGCCAATTAAAAAACCACCGGTTAAAGTGGCTTTTCAAATATATTTATCTGGTTGTATTAATTCCCCATTCCCTGCGATGCATTCTGCATACTTTCCATTTCGCCTTTCATATTTTTCTTTTTAAATAACGAAACATCAATTTTACCAAAACGATAATTAAAACTAAGGCGTACAACCTGCGGATCTCTGCGGCGTTCATTGTCCTGTACAAAGAACTGCGATTCGGAATGAGTAGAATACAACTTAGTTCTGAATATATCATTCATTGACAGCGATAAGGATGCAGCTTTATTTTTCATAAAATCTTTTTTTATGGCGATATCAACACCATAATTGGGTTTGGTATATCCCTGTGCGCCAATCTGCGGGCCGCCAAACATTCTTCCACCACCGCCACCGCCGCCACTGCTGCTCGGGGGCAAAATAGTTTTTGCCTGGTAATCGCCCGACAATTGTATGGAATAGTTTTTAGGCAGTGTAAATGAGTTGTTGATTTTACCAAACATGCTGGTTAAGCTATTGCTTGCACCGCCAGCAATTACTCCGGCTTTTAAAGTAGAATTGTACACGTTTACGTTAACGGTAAAATCCCACCATTTAGCCAGTTTTGTTTTTGCTGTCAGTTCCAGTCCTACATTGTAACTGGTGTTGGCATTAGCATACGAGGCAACCAATGCAGAATCAAGATTAGGGTCTCTATATTGATAATTGGTGATTAAATTATTGGTGTTACGTAAATAGGCAGTGGCTAGAAAACTCGTTTTTTTGCTTAATTGATTTTGGTACGAAATTTCGCCAAGATTTGTAAACTCAGGTACCAGATCCGGGTTGCCTTTTGAAATGTTTAATGGATCGGAAAAGTCATAATTGGGAATCAACTGGAAGAAGTTAGGCCGGTTAATTTTGCGGGAATAATTTATCTGTAAGTCTGATTTGTCGTTAAGCTTATAGGTCATAAAAACACTGGGGAACAGGCTGAACGGGTAATCATTTTTAAACGTTTTTCCGCTACTCAGCAGATCTCCAGTATACGATGAACTTTCAACCCTTAAACCAAGCTGGTATGTAAAGTTTTTAATTTTTTGCGAAAAGGTTGTGTATGCAGCATACACCTGGTCGGTAAATTTATAATTATTACTTGAAACAGATTGTAAAATAAACTTGCCCAGGCTATCTGTATAATTGTTTGAAGAACTTGTATAGCTTCTTACAGCGCCTCTTATGCCCATTTCAATTTTAATTTTATCTGAAACAGGGTTTACAAAATCTGATTGCAAGGTAAGATATTTGGTAAGACCACCGCCGTCTGATTTTTGTATAGCCGCATTTACTTTTGGATTGCCATTTGGATAAAAGTACTGGGTATTGTAATCTCCTGAGTTGGTATTTTTACTCTGGTTATAATTTGCATCAACTGTCCACTCTTTATTAGGCTTTACAAAATTATGTTTAAAACTCAGATTGGTTCCAATATTGCGGAACATAAATTGGGTTCTGCTATCTCTGAAGCCGTAATCGGAAACCAGCAGGTTGCTTTTATACAATGTATCCCTGTTGATATATATGTAATCATTATTCTTGAACTGGCCGGTAACGTACGTGCCACCAACAGTAATGGTGTTTCTGTTGTCTATGAAGTAATCAAAACCGCCTCTTACAAACGCAAAATATCCGTTGTTAACAGGTTTGTCGTGCTGGTTAAAATCGCTGGTAGTATCATTATTCAAAAAATTTTCTCTGGTACTGCTGGCATTGGTGATGGATTTCCTGGTATTTACCCTTGCCCTGACAAAAAAGTTTATTTTACCCTGTTTAACGTTTAAGTCTCCACCAAAACCAGGTTTGCCCCTGCTATCGATACTTGCATTTATATTTCCATTGTAACCTGCTTTGCGGTTTTTCTTCATTACAATATTAAGAATACCGGCTCCACCACCACTTGCATCAAATTTTGCTGAAGGATTGGTTATAATTTCCACACTTGCAATTTCATCAGCCGGAATCTGATCGAGTGTAAGGGTGGTAGGCCTGCCATCAATAAATATCTGCGGGGCGGCATTACGCAAGGTTACATTACCGTCAATATCCACACTAACCGATGGAACATTTTTCATCACATCAACCGCGGTTCCACCAACGCTGGTCAGGTTTTTCTCAACATTAAAAACCTTACGGTCAATATTCATGGTAAATAATGCCTTGGTAGAGGTAACTGTTACATTTTCCAACTGCTGCAAATCCGGTTTTAAGGAAATATTGCCTAAATCTCTGTCAACTGCACTCAGCATAGCGCTCATATCCGGCTTTCCTCCATTCATACTTAAAGCAAAAGCTGCTTTTTGCTCATAGGCCTTAAAGCCAATAGCTGTAATTTTTAACTTATACTGAGCCATTACGTTCAGATTCTCCAGGCTAAATTCTCCCTTTTTATCTGTAAGCATACCTGCAACAACAACATCTTTACGTTTTTTTGTTGCCGAGTCAAATTTATTTTGAATAAGAAGAACCGATGCAGCTTCAAGTGGTTTATTGTTGACGGAGTCTATGATCTTGCCATAAAAATGTCCCACGCTCATATTTTGTCCGCCCATTTGGCCACGGTTTGCACCGCCACCGGGCATTTGTGCGTAGGTAGCTGAAATGCTGAAAGTACAAAGGCAGATCAGTAAAAGTTTAGTCGAATTTATCATTAGTAATCTTGTTTTGAATTTTGGTATTATTTAAATTTTTGCAAAGTACCTGCTATAAAACCACATTTATATCGCCTAAGATGATGAGTGGTATTATAAAAGCGAGAAATGCACGAGTATTAACAAATTGTTAGTTAAATAGTTGCGCATTGATGAATAAATGTATCAGTCCTGTAAAAAAACCAATGGCTGCGCCAAATAATTGAATTTTTATCAGTTGTTTTTTTGCCGAATTATAAACAAGTTTCTCAGCTTTAACAATAGAGAATCCTGCAATTTTTTCAGCAACTTCTTTTTCAATATCAAAATCTTTTTCCAGATTGGTTACATAGCTTTTCATCAATGCCGGAAACAGTATTTCCAGTTCGGTTAAAAAAGCGTTTTTAAGCTGGTTGATGGTTTTATCACCAATGAGCATAGATAGCATGGGAAAAGTTTCCTTTAGTTTTTCTCTTAAAAAAACATCTATATGCGTTTCAATTTCGGGTTTAAGCTTATTAAAGTTTTCGGGGTCGGTAACTTTTTGTTGCAGGACATCAAATGAAAATAACTGCGTACTTACCATTTTGCCAATTTTGTCTGCAATCATTTGCTGGTTGGCAGGCAGTATGCCCTGTATTTTAAAACCGGCCAGGTTAAATGGTTTTAGCGGCCTGAACAAAAGCTTAATGCTTATCCAGATTACGAACCATCCGGTAAAACAAGAAACAAGGAGCGGTAAAATATATTGCAATAAAGTCATGTAAAAATTAATTGGGGCTGCAAAAGTACGCCATTAAAGCAGGCAGGTCAAAATGTATTTTGAAGGAGCGGCCTTTTTCTTTATTTTTGCCATGTCCGAACGGAATTCATCCGGGCGGGCAGCCGGTTAAAAATGGTAGTCGTAGCTCAGTTGGTTAGAGCATCAGATTGTGATTCTGAGGGTCGGGGGTTCGAGCCCCCTCGATTACCCTGAACAGGTTCCCCGCAACGGGAGCCTGTTTTTTTGGAACGCTATTTGAAATGAGTGTATTAACAGGATAAAATTCATTTGTTTACCGCTCATCACTACCCGTTTCCATAAAATCTGGTTTAACAAAACATTATTCCGGTTGTGGCGTTTACTACCAAGAGAAACAATGGTTTTTCCTTTATTTTTACAATATGCAAAAAATTGCGCAATTTATGATGAGTAAAAAATTCATACCCGTAATACTGGTGCTTACGGCCGCCAGTGTCTTTTTAGCTTTTAAAAGCCAGGGAAGTATCGATCATGATAATCCAAAATCAAAATATACCCGTATCATACGTAATGTGGGCGTGTTGCTGGAACAAGGTCACTACAGCCCCAAAACCATTGACGATGATTTTTCTAAACAGGTGTTAAAGAAATTCATAGATGAAATGGACGGCGACAAAAATATCTTTTTACAAAGTGATATTGACGGCTTTAAAAAATTTGAGAATAAGATTGATGACGAGATCCACGGAGCCGAACTGGTTTCTTTTTTCAACATCAGCGAAGTTTATATAAGCCGCTTAAAGGAAGCATCCGCTTTTTATAAAGATATTCTGGCAAAACCATTTGACTTTACCAAAGATGAGGAAGTGCAGCTTGATCCCGAGAAATTAAACAATCCTAAAACAGAGGCTGAAAGAAAAGAGGTTTGGAGAAAACGTCTGAAATTTCTGGCGCTTGACCGCTATAGCCTGGCACTTGAAACCAGGGAAAAAAATAAGGATTCTGCCAATTTTAAATTCAAGGCCGACTCTACTCTTGAAAGAGAAGCAAGAGATGGGGTAAGAAAAAATATGGACCGCTTTTTCGCCACTAAGATAACCCGTGAAAATAACGATGAGAATTTCAGCACATTCGTGAATGCGATCACCGGCACTATGGATCCGCATACCGATTATTTTGCACCCGTTGATAAACGTTCGTTTGATGAATCAATGAAGGGTAGTTTTTTTGGTATTGGTGCCCAGTTAAAAGAAGATGATGGTAAAATAAAAATAGCCACACTTATTTCTGGTGGCCCCGCCTGGAAGGGTGGAGATTTGAAGCCTGAAGATGAAATAATTAAAGTGGGACAGGGTAACGATGAGCCGGTGGATGTTACCGGCTATTCTGTTACCGATGCCGTTAAGCTGATACGTGGAGCCTCGAAAGGATCTATTGTAAAATTAACTGTAAGGAGAATGGATGGTACCATAAAAGTTTTATCAATTGCCAGGGATGAAATAAAACTGGATGACACGTTTGCAAAGAGCGTGATCATTAACGGCGATCATAAGGTAGGTTATATCTGGCTGCCCGAGTTTTATGTTGATTTTGCCGATCCCAATGGCGCAAAATGTTCTGACGATGTGGCTAAGGAAATTGAAAAACTAAAAGCTGAAAATGTAGAAGGTATTATTATGGACCTGCGTGGTAATGGCGGAGGCTCGTTACCCGAGGTAGTAAAAATGGTTGGTTTGTTTATTGAAGATGGCCCCGTTTGCCTGGTTAAAGGCCGCGGCGAAGACAAACCTTATCAATGGAAGGATAAAGACAAATCTGTTTTATACACAGGCCCGTTAACCGTAATGGTTGATGAGTTTAGTGCCAGTGCTTCTGAAATATTTGCAGCGGCTATACAGGATTACAAGCGTGGAATTGTGATCGGCAGTTCATCAACTTATGGCAAAGGAACCGTACAGCGCAATATTCCTTTGAATCCTGAAAGCGAGAACCCGATGTTCAGCAATAAGAATGTAGAAGATCTTGGTTCTGTTAAACTTACCCTGCAGAAGTTTTACCGCATTAATGGCGGAGCTACCCAGTTAAAGGGTGTAATTCCGGATATTGTGGTGCCTGACAGATACGAAAATTTAAAATTCAGGGAAAAAGATAACAGC
>JBBQLS010000041.1:0-20992 GCA_038328115.1 Chitinophagales bacterium | reverse complement strand
ATTCACTTTGATTTGATGTACACACCGTTGAAACATTTGGGTTATAAATCGGTGATTGTAAACATCAGCGACATTTATGCCATGAATGCTACGCCCACACAGATTGTTTTAAGCATCGCCATAAGTAATAAGTTTAGTGTTGAAGCGTTAGATGAGTTTTACGAAGGGGTTTATGCAGCCTGTGATACGTACAATGTTGATCTGGTTGGCGGAGATACCACCACATCGCAACGGGGGTTTGTAATAAGCATTACTGCCATTGGAGAGGTTGCACCAGATATGTATGTAAAAAGAGACGGAGCCAAAGTAAACGACCTGATTTGTGTAAGCGGTGATTTGGGTGGCGCTTTTTTAGGCTTAACAATTTTAGAAAGAGAGAAAAAAATATTTGAACAAACCGGGGCACAGCCCGACCTGGAAAACCGGGCATACATTGTTGGCCGTTTATTAAAACCAGAAGCAAGGAAAGATGTGATTGAATATTTTGCCGAACATAAAATTATGCCTACCAGCATGATGGACATCAGCGATGGATTAAGCAGCGAGATGCTGCACATTTGCAAGCAAAGTAATGTTGGCTGTGTTTTATATGAAGACAAATTGCCACTGAATGAAGACAGCAAAGATTTTGCCTACAAGCTGGAGCTTGACCCTACGGCATGTGCATTAAGTGGTGGAGAAGATTATGAATTGCTTTTTACTGTAAGCCAGGCCGATCATGAAAAGATTGCGCAAAATAATGGCCTGAGCATTATCGGTTATATAACCGAGGCCAGCGAAGGAAAAACTTTTATTACCCGTGGCGGAAATAAGCATGAGTTGATTGCGCAGGGATGGAATCATTTAAAATAAACAGAATCTTACGCTATGTTGAGAAGTGTTTTTCTTTTCTCAACAAATAAAAATGAAAACTGTAAAAAACATTACTGTCTTTTTATTTGTGCTGCTTTTATATTCATGTGCCTCATCCAAAAAAAATTTCAATCCTAATAAAAAATATTCAGCCCGACAACTACAACAGGACTATTCACTGCTTCGCAATATCCTGGAAAAAAAACACCCCTCGCTTTACTGGTACACCCCCAAAGACAGTATGAACATGTACTTTGAAAAATACTACGGCGATATTAAAGACAGTATGACCGAGCAGCAGTTTGGCTGGAAAGTGATTGCACCGCTTACAGATAAAATTCATTGTGGCCATACCAGCTTCAGCAGAAGTGCGGCATATAACAACTGGGCCGCCGGTAAAAGAATCCCTTCTTTTCCACTGCTTTTAAAATGCTGGAACGATACGATGGCCGTTACCAACAATCTTAACAGGAAAGATTCTGTTTTTAAAAGAGGAACACTTATCACTTCGATAAACGGAATTAAAAATGCCGAACTTATAAAAACCATGTTTGGGTATATGACTGAAGACGGTTATGCAACCAATGTTAATTACAGCAGGCTCAGTAATAGTTTTCCATATTATCACCGCAATATTTTTGGCATAAGCAAAACGTATGCAGTAACCTACTTAGATAAATCGGGTAATGAGCAACGTATTAATATTCCGGCCTGGAACCTGGTTGAAGACAGCAGCAAAAAAATTAAAGACAGTGCTGTTATCATAAGGCAGCCAAAGCAAAAAAAACAAACCCGTCAGGAAAGATTACAGGACACCCGTTCGCTTGCAGTGGATACAACAAACAACACTGCTATTATAACCATCAACTCTTTTTCTGGTAGTAGCCTGCGTAAATTCTACAGGCAAACATTCAGGTACATTAAAAAAACAGGGATTGATAATGTAGTGATCGACATCCGAAACAATGGTGGCGGAAGAATCAGGTTATCTACCCTGCTGACCAAATATGTAAGCCGTGTTAATTTTATGGTGGCAGATACTTGTTATGCTGTAGTAAAATCTTTGCGGCCTTATTCAAAATACATCAAAGGCAGTTTTATGGATAATCTCGGTTTGTTTTTTCTTACCAAAAAGAAAAGCGACGGGCTTTATCATTTTGGGCATTGGGAAAGAAAAGTAAACAAACCAAAAACTGTAAATAATTATACCCACAATTTGTATATACTTATAGCGGGCAATACTTTTTCGGCGGCGGCTCTATTCAGCAATGCGGTTAAAGGCCAGCCCGGCGTGGTTTTGCTGGGCGAAGATACCGGTGGTGGCTGGCATGGCAATAATGGTATTTTAATTCCGGATATTGTTTTACCCAATACTCATATAAAAGTACGGTTGCCTTTATTCAGGCTGGTGCAATATCATCATACACCAAAAGATGGCAGCGGTATTCCTCCAGATATTCTCCTGCCAACTAATTACAATGCGCTGTTGAAAGGCATAGATTATAAAATGAAATTTGTGCTGGATATGATTAAGGCGAAGAGAGCGGGGTATTAGTTCAGTCAATATTAAAAGAATCCGCATCTTTCCAAAACGGAAATTTACTTCTCACATCTTCCAGCAGTTCTTTCTGTAGCGTAATGGTATTTACATCTTCTTCATCGGCCATGTGGTAAAGCACCTGGCCCAACGGATCAATAACCAAACTGTTGCCGCTGTGGTAAATATTCTTTCCATCGCTACCAACACGGTTTACTCCAACTACAAAGCATTGGTTTTCTATCGCCCTTGCACATAATAATGTTTTCCATGCATGACTACGGCGCTCGGGCCAGTTGGCAACATAAATTATTACATCATACTCTGCGCCAGCTTCGGTATTTTGTTGCCTTGCCCAAACCGGAAACCGCAGATCGTAACAAACCAATAAGTTTATTTTCCATCCTTTTACAGATGCTATTAGTCTTTTGTTACCAGGGCTATAATGTTTATCTTCTTCACCAAAAGCAAATAAATGTCGTTTATCATAATGGCCGTATTGTCCATTTGGCAACATCCATATCAGGCGGTTGTAATAATTGCCAGCTTCTTCAATCATCACACTTCCTGTAAGTACAATTCCATTTTCACGGCTCACCCTTTTCATCCACTCAACGGTTTCTCCTTCCATGGTTTCGGCAAGTACTTCGGGGCGCATACTAAAACCTGTATTAAACATTTCGGGCAATACAACAATTTCTGTTTTTTCTTCAATGCCGGCAATTTTTTGCTCCAGCATGCGCAGGTTAGCCGCTTTCTCTTCCCAAATTAAATTGCTTTGTATGGTAGTAATAATAAGGGTTGGCATGAGTTTGAGTTATACCCAAATTTACGAAACCCGAAGTATAATACTCCCTTTATTGACCATTAAAAAACAAAACCGTAGCTTCGCCATCCACTTCCTTTCACAAGACGGCCTGTTGCAGGCTATGTGGACATAAAATTTTTCCTGCTGATTCAGAATTTGCAACGTCTTTGCCAGCCCACACAAACATAAATAAACCATTTAATGGAATTTAAACAATTAGATCTTATTGATCCTATCCTGAAAGCATTAATAACAGAAGGATACACTACCCCAACACCCATACAGGCACAAAGCATACCGCTTATTTTAGAACAACGGGATTTGCTGGGTTGTGCACAAACCGGTACCGGAAAAACAGCTGCATTCGCCATTCCTATTTTACAGTTATTGTATAAAAATAAAACCGAAGAACGTGGCCCACATAAAATAAAGGTGTTGATATTAACACCCACCCGTGAGCTTGCCATACAAATTGATGAAAGCTTTGCTTCTTATGGTAAACACACAGGCCTTAGCCATACCGTTATTTTTGGCGGTGTATCACAATTACATCAAACCAATATTTTAAGAAGGGGCGTAGATATTTTAGTAGCAACGCCCGGTCGCTTATTGGATTTAATAAGCCAGGGTTTTATAGACCTGAAATTTTTAAAAATATTTGTACTGGATGAGGCCGATCGTATGTTGGACATGGGTTTTATACATGATGTGAAAAGGATCATCACCAAACTTCCGGAAAAAAGGCAAACACTTTTTTTCTCGGCAACCATGCCACCCGAAATTCAAAAGCTGGCGAATGTATTGTTAACCAACCCGGCTTATGTGGAGGTTACTCCTGCATCTTCAACCGTTGATGCTATTGAGCAAAGTTTATATCATGTAGATAAAGCAAATAAACTAAGCCTGCTTCAGTACTTATTAAAAGATAAAGAAATTGTTACCGCTCTGGTATTTACCCGTACCAAGCATGGGGCAGATAAAGTTGTAAAATTTTTACACAAAAACGAAATTTCTGCAGCAGCCATTCACGGCAATAAATCGCAAAACGCCAGGCAACATGCGTTGAGTCATTTTAAAAGCGGAAACCTGCGGGTGTTGGTTGCAACTGATATTGCAGCACGTGGAATTGATATTGATGACCTGACTCATGTAATAAATTTTGATCTGCCTAATGTTCCCGAAACCTATGTTCACCGTATTGGACGTACGGGAAGGGCGGGCAATACCGGTATTGCCATTTCTTTTTGCGATGCAGAAGAAAGGACCGAGCTAAAGGATATTCAAAAATTGATCAGCTTAAATATTCCGGTAGTCAACAGTCATCCTTATCCCTTAAGTAATACTAACTTTTCAACTCCGGCAGCACCGGTGCAAAAACCGGGTCAAAAACGTAGCAGAGGTTTTGGTAGTTATGATAAAGGAAAGAGCAGGAATTTTAGTGGCGGCAGGCGGCAATCAAATTAAAATACCCTGCAACACTTATTGTTCTGGTAAATAATAATTGTATTTTGTAAGCCTAAACTAATTAAATATGAAACATTCTTTTTTAAAACTTGCGGGCATTGCCTGTTTTGTAATTCTTTTCAGCTCCTGCAATACCGAAGCAACCAAAACCGAAGCTTCAGCAGGCTTTAGTCTCGACAGTGCTAAAGCGGCCATTGCTGCCAGTAACAAAGTATTTGGTGCCTGTTTTGCTACCGGAGATTCTACTGCTTTTGTAAACTGTTATACAAGCGATGCCTGCATTAACGTAACAAACATGCCAAGGATGTGTGGCAAAGAAGCCATTACCGCTTTCTTTAATGGCGGCCATAAAATGGGAATTAACAATATCATTATTACCACCGAAGAGGTAATGGGCGGTAAAGAAGCTGTTGTAGAAACGGGTAAATATGAAATGTTTGTTGGCGATAAAGTTTCTGCCGAAAAGGGGAAATTTATTGTGGTTTGGAAAGAAGAAAACGGCAAATGGAAAATGCATCGGGATATCTGGAATTCAGATGCTCCGCCGCCAGCTCCTGCAAAATAATAGCTCCATTATTTTATACAACCGTCACGCCTGAGGCGTGACGGTTTTTTATTTGAGCTTATTTGTACCATTAAAATGTTATTTTCAAATACCTTTACTTTTAACGCATGCTTTTGCTTGCTAATTAATTTTTTATGGCTGTTCAGAATTATCTTTCTTATTTATTAAATCCCCTGGACTTATTGCGTACAAAAAAAGTGTTGCAGGTAAATCCAACGATAGTTTCGCCCAAACAAGAGCCCGAGGAAACAAAACTTTTTGTGTATGATTATAATGGAAGCCATATTGATATTAAGGAACTTAAAAAGATACCTGAATGTTATAAATATATAGATCCACAAACGGTTTCCTGGATAAATGTAGATGGATTAAGAAAGACTGATGTAGAAGCTATTTGTTCGCACTTTGGAATACATTATTTGATTACTGAAGATATTTTAAGCCTGGGGCAACGGCCTAAAATGGATGAAATTGATGGGTTACTGTTTTGCCTGCTGAACATGCTTTATTTTAATGAAAAAGATTCTGCAGTAGAGGTGGAACAGATCAGTATTGTTTTAGGAAAAAATTTTGTGATTAGTTTCCAGGAGGATGCAACCAGAGACGTTTTCAATCCATTGAGAGATCGGTTAAAAGTGAGTACGAGCAAGGTCAGGCAAAATGGTGCAGACTTTCTTTATTATGCACTGATTGATTTAATTGTTGATAATTATTATGTTGTGATGGAAAAACTGGGAGAAAAAATTGAAACACTGGAGGAAGATATTGTTCGCAGCCCAAATACCCGCAGTCTGGCCAAAATAAATATGCTGCGTAAAGAAATGATCATCCTTAAAAGAAGTGTAGCGCCGGTAAGAGAATTGGTAAACGGCATTTTAAGAAGTGAAAGTGAATTGATAGAAGAACGGACCGAAAAATATTTTAAGGATGTTTACGATCACATTGTACAGGCAAATGAATTGGCAGAAAACTACCGTGATATGATGATGAACTTACATGATCTGTATTTAAGCAATGTAAATTTAAAAATGAATGAAGTGATGAAAGTGATGGCGGTGGTAACCTGCTTGCTGGCTCCAGCCACGGTTATTGGTGGTATTTTTGGAATGAATTTTGAATCCATACCACTGCTTCACAATAAATGGGGGTTCTTAATTTCCGTTACTTTGATGTTGTTTATTCCGCTGGCAATGATACGGATGTTTAGAAAACGTGGGTGGTTTTAGTTAGTGAGTCGTCAATAGTGAGTGGTGAGCAGAGCCTTCTTTAACAGAGGCTTTCGCTCAGGTTTCGCAATTCACTACTCACACCTTCTTTTTAAAGATAGGCACCGTGCTGCAGGGCTCTCCATACATGATGCTTTTTGCAACCGGCCTCAATAACCCCGTTATTGCTACATAAGCAGCTTCGGTAATTGATAATTCGCCACAACCTTTTATTACCACTCTTTTATCTTCGTAGTCTGCAATGTTTATTTGTGAAATGTTTTGTAAGAAAAGGGCTTTGTGTAAAAAATCTGCATCGCCAAAAATAATTTCTTTGGCAACCGGCTGCAGGTAGCTTACCACCAGCATATATGCCCAAACCGGTATCACGGCATCTGCAGAGCAGGTAAGTGCCACGTTTTTTCCTTTGTATGGTTCAAGATCTAATCCTTTCATGGCTTCCCTGAAATCTTTTTCTTTCAAAATAAGTCCCATGAACAAATGATCCTTCATATCAAAAACCATTGTCGCTTCTTTTGGATAAAAGTCTTCCAGGTCTAATGTAATTATCCCGCTTTCGGCAACTTTATTTACAAATACTTCTTCCATGGTGCAAAGATACTGCTGGCTTTAAAATATGGGTAATTTAAAAAGTTAAACAACCTAAACCAATGCTAATTTTTCCTGAAAAGGTAAATTTATGCAACGTAATGCACTGAAAAACAAAAAAGCCATCACTTTCAGGTGACGGCTCTTTGTATAATTTATTTCGTTGCTTATTTAAAAGAATTTGCTCCTGTTATCTTTAATGGTTGCTTTTTTGCGCAATCCTTCAAACCAATTTGCTGTGGCCAGGTTGCGCATGGTAGCTGTTTGTAGTAACTTGTTTTGAACTTTATCTTCATTGGGATCAGTTGCTTTTTCTGCAATACTGTTTACTTTAAAAACAAACACACCCGTTTTGCCTGCAAGGGGCGAAGCTACTTTATTAAGATTGGCCTTATTAAAAATAGCACCAATCAGTTTGGGCTCAATACCAATTGAATCAATCCTGCCCGCTTTAAATGTAAGCAATGAATCAGCCCCGGTTGTTTTAATTTCTTTAGAATATTTAGCTGCAGCACTTTCCAGAGTAGGGTTAGCTCCCAATGCAGTAATTATCTGCTCCGCTTTCTTTTCTTCCCTCACGGCATTTTCGGCCAGTGGCCTGGCAGTTTCCAGATCTTGTGTTCCTTCTTCATAAATTTTATCAACAATTGCTACCACAAACTGGTCACCAACAGGCATTGGGTCACTTACATCACCTTTTTTAGCTTCAAACACCCAGCGTACCAGTTGCCTTGCATCCTGCATTTGTCCTATTTGAGCGTCGTTCTCTTTTATTAAAGTTGGTACTGTTATTTTTTGTAAACCATTTTTCTGTATGTAAGCATCTAATTTTTTAACATCTTTCTCAGATGAAAGTTTGATAGCTTCATTGCTGGCGTTATTAATAGTTTCTTCGCTGGGGAGAATATCTTTTGCCAAAAAGGCGATTTTATATCCCGGGTTCAGGTTTTTTTCGCCGGTTATCTCAATAACATGATATCCAAATCTGGAATAAACCACTTCTTTTGTACCTACTGGTTTACCAAAAGTTCCTGCATTAAATTCCGGTACCATGGGACCGCTAAAACCAAAATATCCTAAATCGCCACCTTTATCTTTTGTTCCATCAGTACCATATTGTTTAGCCAGGGCCGCAAAATCTGCACCGCCTTTTATCAATGCCAAAACGCTGTCGGCCATTTTCTTTGCCTGGGCTTCTTCCATAATTGGCTTTTGGGTTTGCGGATCATTTACAGGAAAAAGGATATGCCTGGCTCTTGTACTGTCGGGTACTGGCTTTGTTCCTAATACTTTAGCTAATACATAATTACCACCATCTACATAAGGACCATAAACGGTTCCCTGTGGCGCAGCTAAAATTGAATCAATTTTTGATGACTTAATTCTGGCTTTTGGCTCGTATGTACTGTCGTATGGAATTACAGATGCATTTCTTGCTATAAAATTCTTTGCATTTGGTTCTGTAGCAAATTCTGCTTTTAATCCTTCAATCAGCACCTTTGTTTTTGCACTGTCGGCCGCACTTGGCAACTGGCTAAACCCAACATAAGAAATCATACGGCCTTCTTCCTGCTTAAACTGAGCCTTATGGTTTTTTACATAAGCTTCAATTTCGGCATCGGTTACTTTAATGGTACTGTCGCCAATGGTTTGATAAGGAATTTCTACATAAGAGATATTTGCAAAGCTTTTATTTTCTTTAGCATCTTTTTCTTCCATCCAGGCCGGGTAATAGGCACTTGCATTTAATAAAGCAAAATACTTGGTAGAAACGCTGGTTAATTTTTGTGGTTCAATTATCTGCGCATTAATTGCATCCCATTGTTCGCCTTTTGCTTTTTTAATATTAGCTAATGCCGGACCCACTTTACTCATGTCTAATTTTCCGGTAGCCGGGTCAACCATAGATCTATCCTGCATTAAAGGGTTTGACTGGTCATCACTCTTTAATATATTATCCAGTTCTTTAGATGTAAACTCAATACCCAGCTTTGCAGCTTCGGTATAAAAAACCTTTTCTGCCACCACCTGGTTCCACACCTGGTCACGTATCTGTGCTATTCTTGTTGTAGAAGGCTTTTGGCCCGATTGCTGTTCCTCCTGGCTTTCAACCTGTTGTATTTTTTTAGAAAATTCTGCCTGGTCTACATCAGATCCGTTTACTTTACCAATGCTGTTTGAGCCGGCTTTTAAATTATTACCACCCTGCTTGGCATCCATTAAAATAAACCCAATTAAACTAAGCGATATAACCGCAATTACAATTGCAGCTCCTTTATCACGTATTCCCTGAATAATTTGCATATCTTTTTATAATTAAATTTTGGAGGGCAAAAATAGGGATAAATTGTATATAAAAAAGGTTTTTGAAACGCCTGAATACATTAAAATGCGGGTTGTATACGAATATGGTAGTTTAATTAATTGCGGATTTATTGAATTTTTTAATGGTTTTACTCCATTTCCGGGGTTCTTAACATGCTTTTGTTAATAACCACTAAACAGCGTTAATAAACCCCTGTTTTGAAAAATTTACAAGTGGTGTAAAATGGTAAAAACTTAGTTCACAGAAAATAGAGAGACTATGCGGTGTTATTAAAGTGTAAATTATACAGGCAGTATCAACAGCTATAAATATGATATGTGTAATTATTTTTTACACCGGTAAAGTTGTTAACTATTGTGCAAAATTACTATTCGTTATTTTTTAATAAGCGTGTGTATATAGATTACAAAGCTATCAATCCAAATAATTAAATGTTAATTACCTGTGGATGAGCGTTAATAAACTAAAGGTTTTAATTTTGCAATAGTTGCTACTTTTAATCTTTACACATATTAACAGCCCTAGTAGTAGTAGATCATTATATAAATAAGTAGTATTAATACATATTATGGCAGATATTAACAGTGCTTTTGCAACAATTGAAAATACCGGTTTTTTGGATATTGATATAGATCCGTCAATTGATTTATTTGCAGAAATTGAAAAATTGAAAAAAGAAAAAAATGCAATTATACTTGCTCACTACTATCAGGAGCCAGATATACAGGACGTAGCAGACTATATAGGCGATAGTTTAGGACTGGCGCAGCAGGCCGAAAAAACGGATGCTTCAATTATAGTTTTTGCAGGAGTTCATTTTATGGCCGAAACAGCCAAGATATTAAATCCATCCAAAAAGGTTTTGTTACCCGATTTAAATGCAGGCTGTTCTTTAAGCGATTCTGCACCGCCAGCACTATTTAAATTATTTAAGGATAAGTATCCGGACCATAAAGTAATAACTTACATTAATTGTTCTGCCGGTATAAAGGCTTTAAGTGATATAATCTGTACGTCTTCTAATGCCCAAAAAATCGTAGAGAGCCTTCCGGCTGACCAACCTATCATTTTTGCGCCGGATAAGAACCTTGGGGCTTATATAAACAAACAGACGGGTAGAAACATGGTATTATGGAACGGAGCATGTATGGTTCATGAAATATTCAGCCTGGAAAAAATAACCAAATTAAAAATACGACATCCCAAAGCTAAAGTTATTGCACATCCCGAATGTGAAGAAGCGGTGTTGAATGTGGCTGATTATATTGGCAGCACTACCGGTTTATTAAGGTTTACAAAAACCGATGCTGCTACCAGTTTTATTGTAGCTACAGAAACGGGTATACTACACCAGATGCAAAAGAGTAGCCCGGATAAAACTTTTATTCCTGCACCGCCAAATAACAGTTGTGCATGCAACGATTGTCCGCATATGAAATTAAATACACTTGAGAAGTTGTATTTATGTTTAAAATACGAGGTACCTGAAATTTTAATGGATGAAAACCTTCGTATTGCTGCAAAAAAACCAATAGATGAAATGCTGAGGATAAGTGCTTTGTATGGGCTGTAAGTAATATTTATTTTTTAAGGTAAGCATTTATTCTGGCCGTTACGTTCTCCCGTATGTTCATGTAAAACAAATTAATATCACCAATGTGGTAATTTTTTTGAGTGTAGAATACTTTTCCGGGAACATCTGGTTTACTGCTCCATAAAATATTGTTGTGAATTTGTGCACTTACAACATAAGGAACAATATGATTAAAATTTTTAAGCACTCCACCTTTATTTAATTGTGATGAAACAGGCGACGTTTCATTTGTCCAGGTTAAAGGATTTATAACAACTGATTTAAATTTTTCATCCAAAATAAATTGTGGTTCTGGTGATTCACTTTTAAAAGTTCGCCAGCTTACAAAGCAACCGGTTGCAAGTGAGTCGCTGCATGGTTTTAAGCTTGTGAAGTAATCAACCGGCATCGCCATACCAATAATGTAGGCACAAACCAGTTGCTTTTGCAGGGGTTTATTTTCAAAGAATTCCTTTAATAATCTGCCTGCATGTTTGGTTCCCTGGCTGTGCGATGCAATTATTATCGGCCGGTTATGGTTATAATTTTTAAGGTAAAATTCAAAAGCTTCCTTTACATCTGCGTAAGCAATTTCAAAAGCACTATCAGCTTCAGGGGTATGAATGTAAAAGGCTCTGATATGTGCCTGCCGGTATCTGGGCGCAAACACCCTGCACTTCTCGTTAAATACGCTTGCCTGGTATAGTATCGTTGAATAATCTGTTTTTGAATTTAATGCTGCATCATCTATATCGGCATTCCATCTTGTATCTGCATAATCTGTTAATGTGGTTGGATGTATAAAAAACAAATCCGCCAGGCTATCCTGCAAATAATTTTTTTGCAGATCGGCAGGTACACTGTCACTCAAATCTTTTTTCCAGGGATGTGCTGCCCAATAGCGCAGGTCGCCATAATCTGGAATTTTTGTTTCAGATTTTAATGGATAGTTGCTTTGTTGCGTGTAGTTTTTTTTTGAACAGGATGATATAAAAATTATTAAAACGACGTAGCAAAAGAGGCTTATTAATAAAGATATTTTGTATTTTTTCATAATCAAAACTACTTTCGTAAAAACTAAAGTTATATTTTATGTCGATTCCGTCAGTGGATTTAGGTGAATTTTTATCAGACGATGCGTTAAAGAAGAATCAATTTGTTCAAAGTCTGGGTAAAGCTTACGAGGATGTTGGTTTTGTTGCAGTTAAAAATCATGGTATTTCAAACGATTTGATCGCCGATCTTTATAAATATGTGCAGCAATTTTTTTCGTTACCACTTGAGCAAAAAAGGAAGTACGAAATTAAAGGCCTGGCTGGTCAACGTGGCTACACCAGCTTTGGTAAGGAACATGCAAAAGGCAGTGAGGCGCCGGATTTGAAGGAATTTTTTCAATATGGACAAATAGCCAGAGATAATTTTAAGGACGAAATTTATCCTGATAATATTTCTGTAAAAGAGATCGAAAAGTTTGACAACACACTTGCAGAGGCGTACCGGGCTTTTGAAAAGTCGGGAACAGCTTTGCTGCAGGCAATAGCTTTGTACCTTAACCTTGATGAAAATTATTTTGACGGTTTTATTTATAATGGTAATTCAATTTTAAGGTCAATTCATTATCCGCCCATTACAACAGAGCCTGTGAGTGCCATAAGAGCCGAGCAGCATGAAGACATTAATTTGATTACGCTGCTGGTTGGGGCTTCTGCTGATGGGCTTGAAATTTTATCGAAACAAAATGAATGGGTGCCGGTTACTTCATTACCAGAGCAGATTGTTGTAAATGTGGGCGATATGTTGCAGCGTCTTACCAATAATAAACTTTGCAGCACCACACATCGGGTTGTAAATCCTGCCAGGCAGTTCTGGCACACTTCCCGGTTTTCAATTCCGTTTTTTCTTCATCCAAAAACTTCTATGAGTTTACGCTGTCTTGATAATTGTATTGATGATAAACATCCAAAATTATATGATGACATCACCGCAGGCGAATACCTTGATGAAAGATTGAGAGAGATTGGTTTGAAGGCATAAATACCTGAACACTGTAATTTTATCGTTACCGAGTTTATTATTTACTAATGTTATATTGACAAAACTGGTTCGACATATCCCTTTTTTAAAAGCTGTGTTTTTACACAGTATCAGTGCTTTTGGCGGGCCACAGGGCCATGTGGGTATGGTTTTAAAAACTTTTGTTGATAAAAGAAAGGACATAACCAAAGAAGAGCTGATGGATTATATTTCGTTTTGCCAGTTGCTGCCTGGTGCGTCGTCTACTCAAACACTCACACTAATAGGATATAAACGCGGAGGAATTAAACTAGCTGTCCTTACTTTAATAATCTGGATTCTTCCGGCCTGTACTTTAATGGGCGCACTTTCATTTATAGTTGCCGACCTCGGAAGTAACAGCTTAAAGCCGACTTTGTTTCAGTTTATTCAGCCAATGGCTATAGGATTTTTAGCTTATGCTGCATTTAAGGCCTATCATTTCAGTATTAAAAATACCATAACACAGGTAATAATGCTGGTAGCTTTAGTGGCTACTTATTTTCTTTTTAAAACACCCTGGATAATTCCTGCTTTGATAGTCTGTGGAGGTATAGCAACCAATTTCAGCAGCAGACGTATTCCTGAAAAGGAAGTAATTAAACCAAAACAAATACGCTGGACCAATATCTGGCTTTTTGTGTTGATTTTTATAGTAGCTGGTTTTTTGAGCGAAACTGCCCGAAAGCAGAACTGGGAGAACAAAAAACCATATAATTTATTTGAAAACTTTTATCGTTTCGGTTCCTTTGTATTTGGTGGCGGAGATGTGCTGATTCCCCTGATGCTGGATCAGTATGTTGTGAGGCCAACTTCGGAAAGGGTAGCAAAAAATAATCCGGATATTATTAAAGTAGAACGTGAGGAGCTTTTGACAGGTGCCGGTATGGTTAGGGCAATTCCCGGACCTGTTTTCTCCATTGCATCTTTTATGGGTGGTATTGCGTTAAAGAAGGGAGGGCACCATATTCAGTTATTGGGCTGTATTATTGGATCCATAGCTATCTTTTTACCAAGCGCACTCCTGGTTCTTTTCTTTTTTCCTGTTTGGCAAAATCTTAAAAAATTTGTTGTGGTCTTCCGTTCTTTAGAAGGGATAAATGCCGCGGTTGTGGGAATTATGATTGCTGCAACCCTGTATTTACTAAAGGATGTTTCAATTATGTCATTAAGCACTGTCAGCTTAATAAATATTGGGGTAATTATTGGAACGTTTCTGATACTGCAATATTCAAAATTACCTGCACCATTTATTGTTTTAGCCTGCCTTTTATTTGGCCTTATTTTTTAATCAGTTTCTGTAATAGCCGGCCTGTTCAATTTCTTCTTTAACAATATCCGGCACCAAAAACTTTATAGACTTTTTGACTTTTATTAACTCACGTATATATGTAGACGATATTTCAAGCAAGGGCGCATCCAGTATATGTATTGTGGCTCCATGTGTTTCGCCAATTTCAAAACCAGATCTTTTGTAAATATAGATTTTTTGATTTCCGGTAATCACTTTATAGTTTTTCCACTTATGCAGATTTTCAAATCCATCGCTGCCCATTAAAATACAAAATTCATGTTCGGGATGTTTTTCTTTCAGGTAGGTAAGGGTATCAACTGTGTAAGAAGGTTTTGGTAAATTAAATTCAACACTGCTGGCTCGTAAATTATTTTCTCCATCAATGGCCGATTTAATTAAATGCAGCCGGTGATATTCATTAAGCAATGATGCTGATTGCTTAAAAGGATTTTGTGGAGACACAACAAACCAAACCTGGTTAAGGTCAGTTTCGTTAACAGCATGGTTTGCTATTATTAAATGACCTACATGAACCGGGTTAAAAGATCCAAAGTAAAGTCCGATTTTCATTCCTCAGTAATTTTACAAATTAGCTCAATTTGGAGACAATCGTTTCTTCAACCCAGATTTTTTCAGCTTCATTAAGTCTCAGGCTTAAATGGTACCCAGCCACTGTGATTGAAATTGGGTCTCCAAGTGGGGCAATTTGATCAATTTTTATAGTCTCGCCAGGAATACAACCCATTTCCATCAATTTTAAAAAAATGTCATCATTTTCAAACTCCGTAATTACGGCCAATTTCCCAACCTTTAATTCTGACAATCGTTTCTTCATGTAATCGCTCAAGGCTTTTATTTCTACACAAATGTATCAAATCAATATTGTTATCTAATTTCGATATTAGAAATAACAACATGCAAAAAGTACAATTTTATTTTCTTGATAGAAAACCCGCTTTAAAGGAACGTACCAGGTTAAAACTTTTTATTGAGGAGCTGTTTATGTTTGAAAAGAGAAAACTGGGCAACCTCTCTTATATATTCTGTTCAGATGAGTATCTGCTTGGCATTAATAAAGATTTCCTAAAGCACGATTTTTATACCGACGTCATAACATTTGACCTCAGCCAGTCTAAAAATGAAATAGAAGGAGAGGTGTATTTGAGCGTTGACCGTATAAAAGACAATGCAAAACAATTGGCCGTTTCTTTTAAGGAAGAGTTACACCGGGTTATTTTTCATGGGGCCTTGCATTTATGTGGTTATAAGGATAAAAATAAAGCAGACGAACAAGAAATGCGATCAGCAGAAAATAAATATTTGGAACTATATTTCAAGTAACCCTGTTTCACGGCGAACAGTTCCCCTATGGAACAGTTCGCCGTGAAACGTTATATTTGCTTAAAAATAGCAAGTGCCTAACAATCATTTAATAGAAACTCCAGAATCTTTACTTAAAAAAAGGCAAAAGCGTAAGTGGCAAATTGCTTTACGCCGCTATGTAATTGAAAAAGCCCAAAGCGGAGCTTATGCCCGGTATTTTGGTCTGGACATTGAATTTTTTAGAGAATGGATAGCTATTCAGTTTAAAGATGACCTTGCCTGGGAGAATTTTGCAGAAAAATGGCAGTTCGACCATATTGTACCTGTGGCTTATTTTGATTTTGCCAATGAGGAAGACTTGCTATTGTGCTGGAACTTTATAAATATACGGGTGGAAAGGATTGAACATAATAAAGTGAGGGGAAACAGGATAGATGTAATGGGAGTAAGAACCTACTTTGAAGACCTGTACAACCGCACAAAATATCCCTTTTGTTTGCGAATGCTCGATAAAATAGCAACTATTGAAGTGGCCAACATAGAAAGTAACAAGGAGTTGGAGGCTTTTATTATTAAAAATCAGGCATACTTTGAACAAATTTCTGAGTTTGATCAAGCTGATTTTCAGCGGTTAAACCAAGGGGTATCCATAAGCAATGTACTTGCCGAAAAGGAAATAGTTAGAAAATTTGGTGGTTGATTAAACTACCTTTGCAGCCGATGTTTCAGAATTACGATATTATAGTAGTTGGTGCCGGCCATGCAGGTTGCGAAGCCGCCGCCGCCGCCGCAAACCTAGGCAGCAAAGTGCTGCTGGTAACCATGAATTTGCAAACCATTGCCCAAATGAGCTGTAATCCTGCTATGGGAGGCATTGCAAAAGGGCAAATTGTACGTGAAATTGATGCAATGGGTGGTTATAGTGGTATTGTTACCGATAAAAGCATGATCCAGTTTCGGATGTTGAACCGGTCAAAAGGTCCGGCAATGTGGAGCCCAAGGGTGCAAAGCGACAGAATGTTATTTGCTGCTACCTGGCGGGAAATGCTTGAGAATACTCCCAATGTTGATTTTTACCAGGATACAGTACAATCTCTTATTGTAGAAGATGGAAAAGCTGTAGGTGTAACAACCGGCCTGGGACACCAAATAAGATCTAAAGCTGTGGTTTTAACAAATGGAACTTTTTTAAACGGCGTTATACATATAGGAGAGAAAAATTTTGGTGGCGGAAGGATGGCTGAAAAGTCTTCAACAGGCATAACAGAACAGCTAGTTTCCTTTGGTTTTGAAACCGACAGGCTAAAAACCGGTACACCGCCAAGAATAGATGGCCGGAGCCTTGACTATTCTAAAATGGAGGAACAAAAGGGAGATGATGAGATAGTAGGCTTTAGTTACCAGGATATTGATAAAATAAAACCTGCACAACAAAAAAGCTGCTGGATTACCTATACAAATGAGAAAGTACACGATCTTTTGAAAACGGGATTTGAACAAAGTCCCATGTATCAAGGGCGTATACAGGGCACAGGTCCCAGGTATTGCCCCAGTATTGAAGATAAGATAAGCCGGTTTGCTCAAAGAGACAGGCACCAATTATTTGTAGAGCCGGAAGGATTTAGTACCATAGAGATATATGTTAATGGTTTTTCTACTTCGTTGCCAGAAGATATTCAGCTTCAGGCGCTTAGATTGGTTCCAGGCTTTGAGAACTGTAAAATGTTCAGGCCGGGATATGCTATTGAATACGATTTCTTTCCGCCTACACAGTTAAAATTCAGCCTTGAAACAAAATTAATCAGCAATCTCTTTTTTGCGGGGCAAATTAACGGAACAACCGGATACGAAGAAGCGGCTTGCCAGGGATTGATGGCGGGAATTAATGCTCACCAAAAAACCAAAGAACTGAAGGCGGTTATTTTAAAAAGAAGCGAAGCTTATATTGGTGTATTGATTGACGATCTGATAAACAAAGGAACAGACGAACCTTACCGCATGTTTACCAGCCGGGCAGAGTTCAGAACTTTGCTGCGACAGGATAATGCGGATATTCGTCTTACAGAAAAAAGTTACAGATTAGGTCTTGCTTCGCAAGAAAGAATGGATAAAGTGAGGGCCAAAATTGAAAATGTAGAGAAAGTAAAATCGGCATTAGCCAATACCAGTCTAGATCCTGAAGAAACCGCTACCTTCTTGGAAAGCGTACAATCATCTACGTTACTATCAAAACAAAAAGCTTCGCAGGTTTTGCTCAGGCCAATGGTTGGGCTTAAGGAAATGGTGAACCAAATTCCAAAAATGAAAGAAGCTTTTGCCGGTTTTGACAACGAAACTTTAGAGCAGGCCGAAATACAGGTTAAATACGATACCTATATTGAAAAGGAAAAAGAACTGGTTTCTAAAATGAGTCAGTTAGAGGATCTGATAATTCCTGATAACTTCAATTACGAAAAATTAAATTCGCTGAGTAACGAGGCCCGCCAAAAATTTACTAAGATAAAGCCAAGAACATTGGGACAGGCATCACGAATTTCGGGTGTTAACCCAAGCGATGTGCAGATACTGATGGTTTTTATGGGTAGGTAAATGCTAATTTCTATTTATTTGCCGCCAATACCATCCTCAATTCGCCATAACTGATATCTTTTGGCAAACTGTCAATCAGAGTTTTATGACTTAAAATGCCATGTTTAGCAACAGCTTCATTTATTAACTTTTGCTTTTCTTTATTTACAAGATCATTAATGTCAATTTCACCGGTTCCAACAAAATATGCCAGGTGACCTTCAATAGTACTGGTTGTAAAATTTCTTTCTTTAGCAATAATTGCAATACCTTTTCCCGCTTTGTATAAATCAAAAGAAACGGTTTTGGTATCAATTTTAGTTTCGGTGCTTTTAGGCTTTCTTTCTTTTTTTGGATCTCCAGACTTTGCATTCATATTTGTTTGCAATCCATGTCGCTCACAAAAGCTGGTTACTGCTTCCAAAATTTCATCGCCATATTTTTCAGCTTTGGCTTTACCAAAACCGTTTAACTGCATAAGGTCTTTTTTTGTAAGAGGCAGGTAAGTAGCAATTTCCTGCAAAGAGGCTTGGTTGGCAACCATGTAAATAGGCTGATTGTTTTCTTTACAAATTATATTTCGCCAACGTTTTAAAGTATCATACAATTCTGCATTTGATAAATCCCCCATAGGTTCTTTTGTTTCTACCGCATAGCATGTTAAACCAAATCGTGGCTGAACATATTTTAATTTATGTTGTAAAAAACCAGTTACAGAAAAAGGCTGTTTACAATATTGCAAATAGAAACTGCTATTGTATAAAGCCAAAGCAAACTCATTCAACTTTTCATTTACAGGTGTAGCGGCTTCCTTGTGTTCGGTATTAACCGGGTGTGATTTTAATTCACGGATATAATTTTCAAGCTTTGGAACAAAATGATTTGCTGCATCAGAAATTCTTTTTTGAAGGCCGGTATTATTTTCAATTACCGCTTCTTCCTTCATTAAAAAAGAAATATGCCCAATAAATTTTAAACCCACTTCTTTATCTGAAGCAATATGCTGCCTGAAGTTTTCTACCCAGGTTTTAGATTCTACATTTAACTTATCGGCATGTTGTTGTATTTGAAATGCTAACTGTTCAATAGAGGAAACTACTTCTGAAAAAGAAAAAATTTCTTCCAGCAGTTGTTGGGTAAATAATTGCCTTGCACCTGCAAAACGTTCGGGTAGTGATCCTTTATACGAAAGTGATTGCTGGCCTTTAATTACGTTATCGTTACTATGTATGGCTGTAGGTGCAATCTTACTTAACAAAACAATGCCCGCTAAACTGGTACAGCGGCTTAACGCCACATAAACCTGCCCGCTACTGAAAGCCGCGCCGGCATCAATCATCACTTTTTCAAAAGTAAGTCCCTGGCTTTTGTGTATAGTTATTGCCCATGCAAGCCGCAAAGGATATTGCGTGAATGTTCCCAATGTTTCCTGCTCCAGTTTTCCATCTGCACGGTTAAGTGTGTAGCGGCTGTTTTCCCAGGTATCCTTGCCAACTTCAATTTCAACCCCATCACAATCAACAATAATTTTATCTTTTGTAAGTTCTTTTACAACGCCAATTTTACCATTGTAATATCTTTTTTGAATTAAATCATTCTTTAAAAACATTATCTGTGCCCCTTCTTTTAAACTCAATTCAAATTCTACCGGGTACATATTTTCAGGAAAATCATCTTCAACCACCGCTTTGTAAATAAAAATTTGGGAGCTTAGCTTGTATAGTTCCTGTTCATTGATCTGATCGGCCTGTTTGTTGTGAGAGGTGAGTGTAATATATTTTTCATCCCTGTTGGGCCTGAAGGTTGGGTCGAATCTTAAATGCAGATCTTCAAAATCATCTGCATCCATTTGGTTGTTGCGAACTTTGTTTAAAAGCCTTACAAAACTATCTTCCTTCTGCCGGTAAATTTTATTAAGCTCTATCAATAAAGGCAACTGCTCTTTTATAGCAAGACTATCAAAGAAAAAAGGAGATTCGTAATATTCGTTTAAAATACTCCACTCGCGGTTTTGGGCTACAGGCGGCAACTGGTGCAGATCGCCAATGCACAATAATTGCACGCCACCAAAAGGCAAATGATAATTTCTTCTTGTGTGTCTTAAAATGGTATCAATAGCATCCATCACATCGCAACGCACCATACTTATTTCGTCAATCACCAACAATTCCATTTTGCGCAGCAACTGTTGCCGCTGTTTGTTCTGCCTGATCTTTGCCAGCAACTCTTCTTTATTATTTTTTGTTGGCAGAAAAGGATGAAAGGGAAGCTGAAACAAACTGTGTAATGTAACCCCACCGGCATTAATAGCTGCCACGCCGGTGGGTGCAGCTACTACAATATTTTTGGTAGAATTTTCTTTCAGGTATTTTAAGAAAGTGGTTTTGCCGGTACCAGCCTTACCCGTAAGAAAAATATTTTCGTTTGTTTCAGTAACAAAGCGATAAGCCAGGTCAAAGACTTCGTTATGTTCTATTGTTTGCATTGCAATAAAGATAAGTGCAGATAATAAGAAAAGAACGCCAGTTAAAAAGTTAACCGGCGTTCTTAAAAAATCAAGCCGAAACTTCGGCTTTACTGCCCAGCATTAAAAGCTCGTTCACCTGCACTTCGGTGATGTACTTTTTATTACCATCTTTATCAGTATAGCTGCGATTGATGAGTTTACCCTCAATAGCAATCTCGCTGCCCTTTGTTAAATACTTTTCAGCAATTTCTGCTACTTTACCCCAGGCAACCAGGTTGTGCCAGGTGGTTTCGGTTACTTTTTCGCCACTGGCGTTGCGGTAGCTTTCGTTAGTAGCCACGCTGAAACG
>JBBQLS010000040.1:0-21416 GCA_038328115.1 Chitinophagales bacterium | reverse complement strand
TAAATCGCCGGATATATTATCATCTAATCCTTGCTTTATATCGGCAAGAGATATATCAACCTGCTGTAACGCCTGGTAATGACGGGCATTGGTGATGATGGTATTCTCTGTATTGATATTTCCCTGCACAACTTTATTAACAAGCCTCTCTTTTAATTTATCAATATTTGAACGGCCTTTTGCTGATATAAAAATAATATCGTTTCCAATAAATTTTTCAGCAGCTTCATCCTCTCCCATGAGGTCTGCTTTATTTCCCACAAGCAGCAGGTTTTTATTGCTTTCTTTTACAAGTTTCATTGCGGTTTCAATATCCTTTGCCGATTCAGTATTTACATCAAACAGGTAGATAACTTCATCTGATTGAATTATTTTTTCACGGGTTTTCTCAATACCTATCAATTCTATCACATCGGTGCTGTGTTCTCTTATACCTGCTGTATCAATTAACCTGAAAAGGATACCATCAATATTTATCACTTCTTCAACCGTATCCCTGGTGGTACCCGCAATCTCACTTACAATAGCCCGGTTCTCGTTCAGCAATGTATTAAGCAACGTGCTTTTTCCGGCATTAGGTTTGCCAATAATGGCAACACTTACACCATTCTTAATAACATTACCCAATTGAAAAGATTGCAGCAAATTTCCGGTAACAGCACTTGCATCTTCAATCAGTTCAAAAAATTTGCCTCGGTCGGCAAACTCCACATCTTCCTGGCTAAAATCAAGTTCCAGTTCTATCAATGCCGAAAACTGAATCAGGTTTTCCCGTAGTTGTTTTAAAATTTCGCTGAAACCACCACGCATATTATGCAGGGCAGTTTTTTGCGAGGCAGCCGTATTGGAAGAAATAATATCGGCCACTGCTTCGGCCTGGGTAAGGTCCAGTTTACCATTCAGAAAAGCACGTTGCGTAAACTCGCCCGCTTTTGCAAGCCTTGCACCTTTGCGTAAGCATGCCTGTATAACCTGTTGCTGTACAAACGGACTGCCATGACAACCGATCTCCACCACATCTTCGCCAGTATAGCTTTTAGGATTTTTATAAAGAGAAACAACTACTTCGTCAATGTCAACAGTATCTTCTTTTATAAAACCAACGTGAATAGTATGCGTATTTTGTTTCTTTAAATCTTTAGAAGGGAACAGTTCATTTACTATATCAATTGCTTTAGAACCACTAAGCCTGATAACACCAATAGCTCCAATGCCAGTTGGTGTGGCTAATGCAACAATGGTATCATCCCAACCCGAAATTTGATTTGACATGCTGCAAAGATAAGCCAGTATCTTTTTCTATTACAAAGTACAGATTGTGGCTAAGAGGACAAAGGAGGGAAAGAGTTAAAGGAGGATTTTGCATTTGCCTTTTCGTCTCTTTTTCTCCTTTGTCCTCTTAGCCTGACTTTACCTATTTCTTAAGCAGTATATTTTTATCAGCCTGGCTTAGTTCATCAATATAGTATTTCTTTATTTCACAGATAGTTACTTCATCTGTTATATCTACAAAGTTTTTAAAATTGCTTGCAGCGGATGCTTTGATAATGAGAATAAACTGATCTGCACTTCCACGTACCTTTTGTACCTGTGCTTTTTTCTGCATCAGTATTTTCCTGATCTGTTCAGGGGCAAAGCCCGTTTCTTTTACCACAGGATTATTTTCCGTAGCCCCTTCGTAATATTTTATCTGGTTATTTTTATCCAGTAAAACAGTAAGCACGCATGATTCGCAAACGGGATCATCGGGACCTTTCTTATCATCAGGCATCATAATGTCCATTGTCTTTGGGATTGATAATGCTGATGTAAATACGAAAAAAGTAAGCAGCAAAAATCCAAGGTCAACCATCGGAGTAAGATCTACCCTGGTACTTTTTTTATTAAATCTTTTCTTTTTCCCGTTTGCTCTTTTTGTTTCTATTTCTGCCATAACAGTAAGTTTTTATTAAGATGGCACTACGCAGTATTTCCACAAAAAAAAATCCCCCGATTAAATCGGGGGATGAGCATATTATTTCTTTAATCTTTATTCTTCTACCAGGAAAGTAATTGGCTGACGGCGATAGGCATTTACATTTCGTCCGTTCTGGATAGCAGGTGTCCAGTTTTTAGTTTTTTTAATTACTCTCACAGCTTCTTCGCACATGCCAAAACCAGGATCGTTTTCACAAGTAACATCACTAAGACTACCATCTTTGCTTACCACAAACTTTATAATAACCGTGTATTTACCTCCACTTGCGCCATTATCAACCGGTGTACTGGCATTCAGTGTTTTTCTAAGGTAGTTACGCCATGCATCTTCCCCACCGGGGAAACCTGCTTCCACTTCCACTTTAGTAAAAATTTTATTTTCATCATCCGCTACTTTTACTGCCACAACCTGTGTTCCTTTTTCTTCCACCGGTGCCTGTACAACCTGTACCGTATTTTCACTTTTTACAGTCTGTACACTAATAGCCTGATTGTCTTTAATCTCTTCAATCTTTTCCTCCGGTTTTACCTCTTCATCTTTTACAATTTTAGGAGGTGTAAACTTCACCTGGTTAATTTCAGGCGGTGGCGGTGGTGTTGGTGGTGGAGGTGGAGGTGGAGGTGGTGGTGGTGGTGGTGCTTCGGCCTTAATTTCAGCCATTTGTGTGTCTACTGTATCAAAACTCCTTTGGCCCATTTTATCGTTGATAATACCGGCCAAAATACTACCTGCCAGTACTAATAACAGCACCGATCCAGTAATTATGAGTGCCTTAGTCAACCGCTTTCTATAGTCTTTTCTTAACTCGTAAGCCCCATACTCTTTATTCTTACCATCAAAAATGATGTCAAGAACATCGGCACCTAAAATTTTATTTGCTTCCATTATGATCTCTTTTTTTAATTAGATTCAAAATTGTTCCAATTCCATAATCTTACTTAATACCGTTTGCATCTTCAGTGGTTTTAATAAGCATTTTTTCAACCGGCACCATATCCACTTCGGCATAGTGTCCGGGTGGCACTGCAGATATCGTCATCTCATCCAATATATCAATAGCATTTTTGAACGTTGATTTTTCGTCAGATTTGATGATATACATCAGGTCGTCAATTGGAGTTGCTTTTTTCTTTTCCAGTATCAATGCACGTATGCCGGCAAAATTGGTACTTTTAAAATCCTGGCTTATTGTTTCGGGCATTAACTGTCCATAGTAATAATAAACCTGGTTTCCTTTGCCCAATAAAATGGTCATCGCTCCGGAATTCTTAACCTTCATCTGCTGGTTCGGGTCATCTTTTGGTTCATTCATGTTCATAGCCGTGCTCTGGCTCATGGTTGTAGTAAATACAAAAAAAGTAATCAACAGAAAGCCAAGATCAACCATTGGAGTGAGATCAACACGGGTAGAATTCTTTTTCGGTTTTTTAACGCCGGGGCCTTTTTTATGTCCGCCACCCGACGAGGTATCCATTTCTGCCATAGTAATTCTTTTTAATTTTTTATACTATATTATTTTTTTTCGATTGTTCCTGTATTATACAGTTCCGATCCTACAGGCACTTTTTCGCCTTCTGTTACAATCCTGAATTTAAAAAGTTCATTGGCCTTCAGGGCTTCCTTTACATTTTTAAAAATAGGATACAGGGCTTCCCCATCACCTTTTACCAGTATCATTTCCTGGAGTTTGCGCTGGTCTTCGCCCTTGTAAGCATTGGTTACACTTTTAATCCAGTAACTCAGTTCATTATTGGTACTGTCAATTGGTATACCATCCATTAAATTGGCTGGTATTTCCCGGGGCATATCCAAAGCCGATTTGAGTTTGTTAAGCGGCAGCCCGATGTATTCGGCTTTTTTAAGCTTTGCAAGTTCGGCAGCATTTAATTGTAACCCTCTCGTTGTATTAAAATCATCTATGATGGCATTCTTTTTTGTGTCATCTCCCAACATTAAAAACACTTTACCGTCCTTGGTCATGGTTATTAATATTGATTTATCGGGAACAGCCTTGCTGGATACCGAAGTGGGCGTTTTAACAGTAAGTACTTCCGGTGGCTTTTGCTTTGTTGCCAATATAAAAAACGACAACAACAAGAAAGCCACATCACACATCGCCGTCATGTCGATGGTTGTGCTTTTTCTTGGTATTTTAACTTTTGGCATTTCTTAAATTTTAAGTGATACTTTAATGATACAAAACCTATGCTATTCCATACAATTATTTGTACAGAGAAGAAAAAGTTTGTGTTAAAGTAAAGCCAGACTCATCAATACCATAAGTAATACCATCAATTTTGGTAGTGAATATGTTATAGAAAATAATGGCAAAGGCAGAGGTACCAATTCCTAAAGCCGTATTGTACAAGGCCTCAGAGATACCAACTGATAACTGCGCTGCTGCACCGCTACCGCCGCTATCGGCACCCAGGTTACTAAACGCCCTGATCATACCCAATACCGTCCCCAACAGACCCAACAGGGTTGCAATAGAAGCGATGGTTGAAAGGAATACCAGGTTTTTCTCCAGCATCGGTAATTCAAGAGATGTGGCTTCTTCCACTTCTTTTTGTATTGACATTACTTTCTGATCTGTAGTTAATTCTGTATTTGAAATCATTTCTTTGTAACGGTGTAAACCGGCTTTCATTACGTTGCCTACTGATCCTTTTTGCTTATCACATTCTGCCAAAGCTGCATCTACATTTTTATTGGCTAGCTGGTATTGCACTTTGCGGATAAAATCTGCATTACTACCCGTTCCGTTTGCTTTTGCAATGGTCATAAATCTTTCAATAACAAAAGTTAGCATAGTTAAAAATGTACCAATCAAAATAGGTACAATAATACCTCCAAGGTACATTTTACTTAATGCAGATTTTGGCCCTTCACGGTCTGGCCAAAACCAGCCACCGCCTGATTTTTCAAAATTAGCAGGGTTGCCCAATGCAAATCTCCAGATACAATATCCGGCTAATACACATAATATGGGTGCAAGTAGAGAAATAATGTTACTCGATTTTTTTGCCTGAACTGAGGTTGTTGGTTTTACAGTTGATGTAGTGTCTGCCATAAAATTCTAGTTTTTAGTTTTGTAAAATTTTAGTTTATGTATTAATGAATGGAAATGGAATTATTCTTCTTGATTTTCAGTTTTAGCAACGTTATTTATTTTTTGCGTGCTATAAAAGCAAGATGCACAAGTTAAATAATAAATTGAAAGTACAACTTACAAAATTTTAATTTTATAATTATTTTTTTACGATGCCAAAATGAGGTTTTTACATAAAATTATTCCGCAAACGGTTGAAATTTTAGAAAAAAATTAAAGTGTGGGTGTTAAATAAGAAAAACATGCAATAACTATTCGTATCTCAGGGCGACGATGGGATCTAATTTGGAAGCCTTATGAGCAGGATAAAGGCCGGCAGCCAAACCAACAAGAGAGCATACAAAAACGCCGGTAACAACCCAACCCCAAGGCACTACAAAACCCGTCTTTAAAAATATAGAAGCTACATTCCCCATTAATATACCAGCAATAATTCCGGCAATGGCACCCAATAAGCTAATTAAAACTGATTCGTATAAAAATTGAGACCTGATTTCTTTCCTGGTTCCACCCAGCGCTTTTATTAAACCAATTTCCTTGGTACGTTCATTTACTGCAACCAGCATAATATTCATTAAACATATTGCCGAGCCTATAAGCGTTATTAAAGCTATCGCCAGCATGGCATATTGCAGGTAAACCGAGGCAGATAAAAAAGTCTGGGCAATACTGTCGCTTTTATCTACGTAAAAATTTATTTCATCCTTTACATCTAATTTCCTGATGGGCCTGAATGTTCCCTGTGCTTCGCCGATGGCGGCATCCATCATTTTAAGGTCAGAAACCATGATGCCGATGGTGAACGAAGAAGTTTGTGAAGCATACAAACGTCTGATATTGTTATAAGAGGTAATGACGATCTTACTAGTATTAAAAAAAGCACTCGAGCTTTTCTCTTCCAGTACGGCTATAACCCGGTATGGCGTATGATCTACACTTACCACTTTATCAATGGCTTTTTCCGGAGCGCCGGGATATAATTTTTGTGCAGTGCCGCTTCCCAGCATGCAGATACTTCTTCCCGATTCAATTTCACTCTCCGTAAAATTGCGGCCGTAGGCAATTTTGTAGCCATTCAGTTCCAGGTAATTTTCATCGCCGCCTAAAACAGCAACATCGGGATTGGTTTTTTTGCGGTCGTTATTACAAACAATATTGCGGGGGCCCATTAAAGCCAGGCCAACCTTGGCCGGAAACACATACCGTTGCTTAAATGCACGGGCCTCATCATAGGTAATTACCTTACCCATATTGCTCTTTTTTTCCCGTAAGGCCGATTTACTTGTTTTAGTATTGTCTCTTTGGCGGCCTCCGATTCGTACGTTACGGTCTTTAAACCTAAGGCTGAAGGAATTGGCACCCATGGTAGAAAAACTGGTAGTAAGGCTTACACTTGCTGCTTTGATGGCAGTTACTATCATAATCAAGGCAAAAATGCCCAAAGCAATAATGGCAACCGTTAAGCCAGTGCGTAATTTATTGCCCGAAATATTGCGCCAGGAGAGTGCGAATGTGTCTTTAAAAGTCATCTGTGAATCTTATTCAACCTAAAGTTAACAACTGCCCGTGATTAACAGGCAAAACTTTTACAAACGGCATTTCAGCCTTAAAAATATAACCAGTCAAGAAGAAGATTAGGGAAGATACCTAAAACTATAATTAGGGAAGCGGTAATTACCAGCAGGATCTTAAAAGACCCGGTTACATCTTCGGTAAGTGAAACATCGCCAGCACTATCTTTAAAAAACATGGCCTGAATAATTCTGAAATAATAATAAGCGCTGATGGCTGCGCAAAGCACCGCAAAAATTACCAGCCAGATATGGTGACCGCTTTGCACGGCTGCCATCAACATATAAAATTTTGCCTGAAAGCCCGCCGTTAAAGGAATGCCTGTTAAAGACAAAAGAAACACCGTGGCAGTAACCGCCAGCAGCGGTTGTTGTTTTCCTAATCCGTTAAAGCCATCAATGGTATAATCCTTCATTTTTATCAGTATGGCAAAAATGCCGATACTCGCCAGGCTGTATGCCGCAGCATATAAAACCAACCCTTCCTTAGCCAGGTTATTTAATGCAAATAAAGAAAAGAGCATAAAGCCTGCCTGGGCAATGCTTGAATAGGCCAGCATACGCTTTACACTTTGCTGAAAAACTGCTGTTAGATTTCCTATAAGCAAAGTAGCCGCTATAAGCACAACCACCAGCGTTTGCCACTGCTGCTGCATACTGCCGAATGTATTTTCGAACAAACGGACAAAGGCAAAAAACGCAGCTACTTTTACAATAGTAGCCATAAAAGAAGTGAACACAGTGGGTGCACCATCGTATACATCGGGCGTCCAGAAATGAAACGGGGCTGCTGAAACCTTAAAAGACATGGAGACAAGCAGCAATACCAAACCGACAGCAATCATGACTGGCATTGGGCCGCTGCCCGAAATAATATTATCTATATAGAATGAACCGGTAGCGCTTCCTCCATACAAAAATGCTATACCAAGCAACATGATTCCGGTTGAGAATGCGCCCATTAAAAAATACTTCAGCGCAGCTTCGTTACTTTTCAGATTTCTTTTATCGCTGCCCGTTAAAATATAAAGCGGTATCGAAAGGATTTCAATACCAATAAATAACATCAGCAGTGAGTTGAAGGTAGCGATGATGGCAACGCCACACAACACAAAAAATATCAACGCAAAATATTCAGAAACATTTTCCCCAACTTTCTCAAAATCTCTCCCGTTCAATAAAAAATAAAGTAAGGTACAGCCAAATGCCACATTGATAAAAGTAAGGTTGAAGCTGTTAAAATGCAGCATTTCCTTTACATCCAGTTTAAAGACTGACATACCGGAATTGATCTGCATGCAGTTGGCGGCAAGTATAACTACCAGTCCAAAAATTGCCAGATACTTAGGCGTGGCCTTGCTCTTAATAAAAGCTCCGCCCAACATCATCACCACACCCCATATTGCTGTTAATATTATTGCATTCATACCTCTTTACGCCAACAGGCGTTTTTATTATTTAAATCGGGTTACTAAAGCTGCTACCGTATCTTTTGTTAAGTCGAAAATCGGTTGCGGGTAAACTCCAAAAAGGAAAATAAACACAACCAGCACAGCCAGTATCAGTTTTTGGTTTAATGAAATATCCTGCATTTGTACAGTGATGGAATTTGCCTCGCCATAAAAAACTTTCTGCACCATATTTAAAGTATACACTGCGGCCAGTATTATACTTAAACCCGCAAAAGCCATGTACCATGCATTAAATTTAAACAGGCCGGCAAACATCATAAACTCGCCAACGAACGCATTGGTTATAGGCAGCGCAATATTTGCCAATGCAATAACCACCAGGAAGATGGTTAATGCAGGTGCTTTATGTGCGATGCCACCCAGTTCTGAAATTTTACGGGTACCGGTTTGTTTTTCGATAAGGTCAACTACTATCCACATACCAACTATATTTATACCATGACTGAACATCTGAATCATGACACCCTGCAAACCAATTTCGGTTTTAGTAAAAACAGCTGCACACATTAACCCTATATGTGCAATGGATGACCAGGCAACAAATCGCTTCAGATCATCCTGCTTAATCGCTATTAAACTGGCGTAGATCATACCAAAAACTGAAAGGCCGATGACAACATTATCAAACTTAGTTACCGAATCCGGAAATACCGGCAATATCCAGCGTATCAGCGCAAACACCCCCATCTTAACCATGATACCACTCAGCACCATCGTAGTAGCTGTTGGGGCCTGCTCATACGTATCGGGTTGCCAGGTATGAAACGGAAATACCGGCATCTTGATAGCAAAAGCTACAAAGAACAGCCAGAAGATGCAGTTTTTTTCAAGAGGAGAAAGCATGGCCGAATAAACAGCACTCAAAGAAAAAGAATGCTCTGCCGAGGCCGCTGGCATAGTGTGCATATACAGGTAAATGATACCTACCAGCATTAACAACGATCCGGTAAATGTGTACACAAAAAACTTAAACGTTGCCTGTATTCTTCGCTCGCCACCCCAGCGGCTGCAAAGAAAATAAACAGGTATAACGGCCAGCTCCCAGAAAAAATAAAATACCAGCAGGTCCATGGCAGTAAATACGCCCATTAAACCAGACTGCGTCAACAACATCAGTCCATAAAATACATTGGCATTTTTATAGCTTGTTTTTTTGGTAGCAATAAATATTACCGGAAACGAAATAGCCGTGAGTGCTGTAAGCATATGCCCCATTCCATCCAGGCCCACACTGAAGTTGCTGCCCAAATATTTTAACCAGAAATAACTTACATTATTAAGATAAAAATGCTTTGTATTATCGGCATAAGCCAGGCTTGCAACAGATATACCTAATGTAATCAGCGAAGACAGGATTGCCCAGTTCTTAACCGCTTTTTCTTTACGGATAATAAATGCTACCAGCCCCGCTATCAGCGGAAACCAGATCAACAGTTCCGGAAACGTTATTAAATAATCTTTGTGATCCATATCTACTTATTATACCGGTTTATACCAAAAAAATAATCGCTTTTGCTACCGGCATGATGCACTCTAATCCCGATATTCATGGGGGAAGATTGCATCACAAAAACAACTGAATAATAAAAAATATCAAAATACCCAGCACCATCATTAGAATATAGGTACCCACCTGGCCCGATTGTAATAACCGAATCTGGCGGCTGCCGTAATTAACTGCTTTACCAACGCCGTTCACAAAACCATCAATACCTTTTTTCTCAAAAATGTTATTGAGGTATTTTGCAATTGATTGCACAGGTTTTACAATGATGGCATCATACAACTCATCCACATACCATTTGTTGGTAAGCACTTTACCAAGCCCTGTTTCTTCAACATCTGTTTTCTGGTATTTACTAAATTTAGTCCAGGCATAAATTAATGCAATCAATGCAGCACCTACAGAAACACCCATCAACATATATTCTGTTGCATGTGATAAAGGATGTTTTTCGGCTAAAGCATTGCTTTGTGCAAACACCGGTTCTAAAAATGCTTCCAGTCTGTGCCCGCCGTGCATGAAAACTTCCGGTATGCCGATCCAGCCGCCAATAACAGCAAGTACTGCCAGTATGATTAAAGGAATGGTCATTGCTTTGGGGCTTTCATGCAAATGATGTTCCTGCTCATGTGTACCCCTGAATTTTCCCAGGAAGGTCATAGCATATAAACGGAACATGTAGAATGCTGTCATGATTGCTGTAAGCACTCCCACACCCCATAAAACTATCCCTCCCTTTCCGTTACTTTCAAAAGCCGCAGCCAGAATTTCATCTTTAGAAAAGAAGCCTGAGAAAGGCGGCATACCGGCAATAGCCAGGCAAGCTAATAAGAAAGTGATGTGCGTAACACTCATATATTTTTTCAAACCACCCATGTTGCGGATGTCCTGCTCGCCACCCATAGCATGTATTATGCTACCTGCACCCAGGAACAATAAAGCTTTGAAGAAAGCATGTGTCATCACATGAAAAACTGCACCGGTGTATGCACCAACACCCAGCGCTAAAAACATATAACCCAGTTGACTTACAGTTGAGTAAGCCAATACTTTTTTAATATCATTTTGTTTAAGAGCGATGGTAGCTGCAAGTATGGCTGTTAATAAACCAACAATAGCAACTACACCCTGTGTAACCGGCGACATGGTATATAAAATATTGCTGCGTGCAATCATATAAATACCGGCAGTAACCATGGTAGCAGCATGTATCAACGCACTCACTGGTGTTGGGCCGGCCATTGCATCGGGCAACCAGGTGTACAAAGGAATTTGTGCGCTTTTACCCGTAGCGCCAACAAATAAAAGTAAGGTGATGCCGGTAATATCTGTAGTTGTTAATTTAGAAACGTTGGCAAAAACTTCATGGTAATCGGCCGTGCCCAATTTAGAGATTAGCCAGAACACAGCTAATAAAAAACCAAGATCGCCAATGCGATTCATGATGAAGGCTTTTTTTGCGGCAATATTGTAGTTGGTATTTTTAAACCAGAAACCAATGAGCAGGTAAGAACAAAGCCCTACACCTTCCCAACCAATAAACATAATAACATAGTTGGCACCCATTACCAGCAGCAACATAGAAAAAATAAAAAGGTTGAGGAAAGCAAAATATTTTGCAAAATCTTTTGGCTCTTCATCATGCATGTAAGATGTTGAATACACATGTATTAAAAACCCAACACCGGTAATTATTAGTAAAAAGATGGATGAAAGCTGATCTATCTGGAAATCGAAACCGATTTTAAGCGCCGTAATATTTATAAAATCAAAATAATGGGCAACGTGTGAATTGCCACTCTTTACACTAAAAAAAACATAGGTACTTATGAGGAAAGAAAGAAATACCGTACCGCTGCCTATAATACCGGCCATTGTTTTTGAAACCTGCTTTCTGCCCAATCCGTTAATTAAAAAACCGATCAGAGGCAAAACAGGAATCAGCCAAACCATTTGCAAAACATTATTCATAAGCCGCTATTAAAACCACCATCGTCCGGTGATTAATTTTTTAACCTGTTTAAAAAGTTTACATCTACCGAATGTGTATTTCTGTACAGCATCACAATAATTGCGAGTCCTACGCTAACTTCTGCTGCAGCAACCACCATGATAAAGAATACAAATATTTGTGCATCACTTACTACATTTGGATTGGATTGAACCAATGCAGATGCAGCGTGCATTTTTGAAAACGCCACCAGCAATAAATTAACTGCATTCAGCATTAACTCTATGCACATAAAAATAATAATGGAATTGCGGCGGGTAAGAACCCCCACAATTCCGGTGCAGAAAACCGCCAATGCCAAACCGATGTACCATTTAATTTCCATAATTCCAGCCTCCCCTAACCCCTCCAAAAGAGGGGGATATTGAAGTTTTATTTTTGAGATTTTTAAAAATATCTTTACTCATTCTTATTTCAATTTAATGCTTTCATTAAGAGTTTCCTCTTCTCTCCCCCCTTGGGGGGTTGGGGGGCTTTCTTTTTTACCAATAACAACTGCTCCAATCATAGCACTTAAAAACAATACCGAACTTATTTCGAATGGTAAAACATAATTTGTAAACAAGACTTTACCTAGGTTTTTTACCAGGCCGCTGTCTCCTGCAGCCATCTGCACCATATTGGATGCCTGGGTTGTTTCAGAAATAGCTGAAATCAACACCAGGAATAAACATCCTCCGGAGATCAAACCGGCAAACTGAAGCATGCGATGTTTTTTAGGTTCCGATGCTGCATTCAGATTCATCAGCATCACCACAAATAAAAACAGCACCATAATGGCACCGGCATACACAATGATATTTACAATAGCCAGGAACTGGGCATTCAATAAAATGTAGTGACCAGAAATAGCAAAGAATACTACAATAAGATACAGTATGCTATACACGGGGTTTTTACTGGCAACCACCATTATAGCGCCGAACAAAGCCAAAGCCGATAAACCCCAAAATAATATTTCTGTGATGCTCATGATCTTTAATTAACCGTGTCTTTTTTTGCCCTGTTACCCAATGCTTTTTTATATGCCTCCGGCTCTTCTATCGGGTGAGGAATCAATAATTCTTCTTTCTTATAAATAAACTGTTTACGCTGATAATCGGCCGGTGCAAAAGTTTCGCTTAAATAAATAGCATCTTTGGGACATGCTTCTTCACACAAACCACAAAAAATACAACGCAGCATATTAATCTCGTATCTGGCTGCGTATTTTTCTTCCCTGTATAAATTTTCTTCTCCGGTCTGTCTTTCTGCTGCTTCCATGGTTATGGCTTCTGCCGGGCAGGCAACTGCACACAAACCACATGCAGTACAGTTTTCTCTCCCTTCATCATCCCTGTTTAAAATATGTAGTCCGCGAAAAACAGGGCTGAAGGGCCTGGTTTTTTCGGGATAATTTATAGTAGGCTTCTTTTTAAAAATATGACTAAAAGTGATCATCATTCCTTTAAAAATAGCTACCAGGTAAAGCCGCTCCAGGAAATTCATTTTCCGGCGGTCAACCTGTTTTACTCTGTTAGTTAATGCTTGCATACTTTTTAATTAGCCTTCGACATACGCCAACCGGCGGAGACAACTCGTTTTTATAATAAATTAAAAATGCCAGTTATTTTGTTTTAATAATACCAACGCCCCTGTTGCCAGCATATTGAACAACGCCAGCGGAATTAAAATCCTCCAGCCCAGGTTCATCAACTGATCGTACCTGAATCTTGGTATTGTCCATCGTACCCACATGAAAAAGAATATAAAACAAACAACTTTTATCATTAAAGCAAGTACCCCCAATGCTGCCATCAGGTTTGGATTATAATTCAGTTCATTTACAAACGGTATATCGTAACCACCAAAATACAAGGTAGCCATAATAACACTGCTGATGAACATGTTGATGTATTCTGAAAAAAGATAGAAGCCCAGTTTCATGGATGAATATTCGGTATGATAGCCACCGATCAGTTCACTTTCTGCTTCTGCTAAATCAAATGGAGCCCGGTTACATTCGGCAAATGCGCAAATTAAAAATAACAGAAAGCCCAAAGGTTGATAAATAATGTTCCAGTGACCTGCCTGCTGCTGCAATACCATTTCTTTAAGGCTTAGTGTTCCGGTTACCATCAGTAAAGCAATTAAAGCAATACCCATGGCCAGTTCGTAACTTATGATCTGCGAAGCAGCCCGCAAACCTCCCATCAAAGAAAATTTATTATTACTTGCCCAGCTACCGATCATGATTCCGTAAACACCCATGCTCACCACCGCAAACACGTACAATATTCCAACGTTCACATCAGCAATCTGTAAAGAAATATCTCTGTCGAACAAATGAACTTTATCTCCCCAGGGAACAACGGCACTCGTCATAATTGCAGTAAGCATGGCAAGTGACGGGCCAAGTATGAATAAGAATTTAGAAGAAAAATCAGGGATGATCTCTTCTTTAAAAAACAGCTTCAATCCATCGGCAAGCGGTTGTAAAATACCAAAAGGACCAGCACGGTTTGGTCCACGCCTGTCCTGCAAAATAGCAGCAATTTTCCGTTCGCCATACGTTGCGTACATAGCAATAACCAGCGATGCCATTACTACAATAATGATCAAAACCAGTTTCTCAATAATTAAAGGCAATAAACCTGCTAAAAGCATAAACCTGTTTTATATTTTTACTCTTTTGGTAACCCCCACTGTGTTGATTCACCATCACCTTTTACAAAATCATCCGACTTTGCAAAATCGGCTGCATGTGCCGGTCTTTCAATTTCACTTAAATGAACATTGGGATTATTTACCCCACTTACATTGTGGATGTTCATCATTAATTTAGGATCACGGCCGCCCAATACTTTTTTAATTGTATCGTTCGGCATATCCAATGTTGCGTATTTGTTTGCACCAATTACTGAATGACGACTGATGGTTGTTAATCCTTCCACTACCCAATCGCTTGTTTTCTTTTTATCAAAACGGCATGTATTGCAAATCCATCCTGGCTTTCCGTCATAGCTCTGTACTTCTCCCCATGGGTCTCTACGGGAGGTAACTCTGTATACTTCATCACCACGCAGCCACAAGGTAGCTTTACCGCAGCATTTAGGGTTTTCGCAATTGCGATGAGCATCAACTGGCTTGGTAAACCAAACCCTGTTTTTAAACCTGAAAGTTTTATCGGTTAATGCACCAACCGGGCAAACATCAATCATGTTGCCGCTAAAATCATTATCTATTGCTTTTGAAATATAAGTTGATATATCTGCATGATCGCCTCGATCTAAAATACCATGCACCCTTTTATCAGTTATCTGATCGGCCACATAAACACAACGGTAACAAAGAATACATCTTGTCATGTGCAACTGAATCAACGGGCCTATATCTTCTTTTTCGAATGTTCTTCTTTTAAATTCGTAGCGTGTTCCTGCTTCTCCATGATCGTAACTCAGGTCCTGTAAATAACATTCTCCGGCCTGGTCGCAAATGGGACAGTCAAGCGGATGATTGATGAGTAAAAATTCAACCACCCCATTTCTTGCATCAATCACTTTATCGCTGGTAATATTTTTTACAACCATTCCATCCATTACAGTTGTACGGCAACTGGCCATCAGTTTGGGCATTGGCCTTGGGTCGGCTGTTGAACCTGCAGCAACTTCTACCAAACAGGTGCGGCATTTACCACCGCTGCCTTCCAGCTTGCTGTAATAGCACATGGCAGGCGGTGTTACGTCGCCACCGATCTGTCGGGCAGCATTTAATATGGTTGTACCGGGTGCAACATCGATTGTGATGTTGTCGATGGTAACTTTAAATGTTTTTATTTCTTCAGACATATTTTTTTTTCACGCCAAGCTGCAAAGGAGCTAAGACGCAAAGTTTACAGGTGATCAACTAATCTATATTCAATTTTCTATTTTAAAAATTACCATACCATTTACCAGCTTATTGTTTGGCGCCTTACAAACTTTGCGCCTTTGTGTGAAAAAATTACACTGTTACCGGCACATGTATCTCATCTGCATAATGCGCCAACCCATAATTACTTGTCAAACACTCAACCGGATTTTTCACATGCCACTCAAACTCATCCCTAAAATGCCTGATGGCTGCTGCAACCGGCCAGGCCGCTGCATCGCCTAATGGGCAAATCGTATTTCCTTCTATCTTGCGTTGAATATCCCACAGCAAATCAATATCACTCAACTTCCCTTTTCCATTATCAATATTCAATAATATTTTTTCCATCCAACCCGTTCCTTCACGGCAGGGGCTGCATTGTCCGCAGCTTTCATGACGATAAAATCTTGCTAAAGTATAAGTATGTTTTACCACGCACTGGTTATCATCCAAAACAATAAAACCGCCCGAGCCCATCATACTGCCGGTTGCAAAACCACCATCACTCAGGCTTTCGTAGTTCATCAATCTTTTCTCTCCTTTGGCAGTTGTTAATAATAAATTAGCCGGAAGAATAGGAACCGATGATCCACCCGGAATACAGGCTTTTAATTTTCTGCCATTAGGAATTCCGCCACAATACTCATCACTGTAAATAAATTCTTCAACAGAGATGGTCATATCAATTTCAAAAACGCCTGGCTTGTTGATGTTACCACAGGCACTCATTAATTTTGTACCGGTACTTTTTCCTACGCCAATCTTTGCATATTCTTCTCCGCCATCGTTGATGATAGGTACAACAGCTGCAATGGTTTCTACATTATTAACTACGGTTGGTCTTTCCCAGGCACCTTTTACGGCAGGAAACGGCGGCTTGATTCTTGGATTGCCACGCTTGCCTTCCAGCGATTCTATTAATGCAGTTTCTTCTCCACAAATATAAGCGCCTGCACCACGGTGAACATAAATTTCACAATCGAATCCGCTGCCTAAAATATTTTTACCAAGGAAGCCATTATGTTTTGCTTCTGCAATTGCCTGTTCTAAAATATCAACAATCCAGGCGTACTCACCACGTATATATATGTATGAAACATTAGACCCAAGTGCAAAAGAAGAAACAATCATTCCTTCAATCAAAATATGTGGAAGAAATTCCATCAGGTACCGGTCTTTAAAAGTACCGGGTTCACTTTCATCGGCATTAACTACGAGGTGGCGGGGAATGCCTTCGGGTTTAGCAATAAAACTCCATTTTAAACCGGTAGGAAAACCTGCACCACCACGACCTCTTAAACCACTTTTCTTCACTTCTTCCACAATATCTGCAGGGGCCATTTTTAATGCCTTGTCCACGCTACGGTAACCACCCTCACGGCGGTACACATCATATAACCTGATGTTTTCTACATGTGCTTTTTCTAATAATAGTTTTCTACTCATTTTATAAGTCAAAAGTTAAAAATCAAAAATCAAAATGCTACTTTTTATTCCGGAGCATTTTTAATTTTTTACCGCCTGTCTCCCAAACAACACCCACCGTTTCCCTTTTTTCACCCACACTTCCAGCACTTTTAAATGGAAGTTATAAGATGTTCCCTTCATTGTTGCTGCAATATCTGCCACAAACCTCACGTTTGCCATGTTTCCATTTATCAAAACTGTTACACTATCTTCTTTAAAACTTTGATAACTGATATAACCCGTTTCAAAGTCTTTTATCAAATCAGCTTTTGTCTGCACCCAGCCGTTGCTATGTCCGTAACTTAACACTTTATCCGTTTGCTGATTAATAGAAACTGTATTCTTATTTACCAGTGCCAGGTGAAACTCTTTAACCGTAATCATCAGTTTTTCTTCATCTGCCTGTTGTGCAAAACTGCAAAAAACAAACAACGAAAATAGTATGGTTAAAAAGCTTTTCATTATTATTACTTCAGGCTCACTGCCTGTCGGCCCATTAATTTCCATTCTTTTTTCTCTTTTACCCACACCAACATCATACTAAAATCTAAATTTGTTACGCTACCATCTTTCTTATTTTCATTTGCCTTAAAAAGATACCGTACAATAGCTGTTTTACCTTCAATAAATATTTTCATATTCGATATTGCAGTATCAGTATATTTTGACTGATTTTTACTTACACTCTTTATCATTTCTTCCCTGGTTTGCAGGTTACCATGCGAATGGCCATAAGTAAGCATTTTAGCCACCAGGTTATCCAAAGTCATACTATCCTTTGTACCAAAAACAGTATTACTTAGTAAATATGTTTTTTCAGTCAACGCTGTTTCATCTTTACTCTGGCCAAAAGCCGCGGTAAATGCAAGAAGAAAAATTACCGTTAGTATTTTTTTCATCTGTTAATTATTTAAGGCAGCAGTATTTCTGCATTCTTCAATAATGGAATCTACTTTTTCTTGGGTTAAATGCTCCTTATAAATTTTACCCAACTGCATCATTGGTGCATAACCACAGGCACCCAGGCACTCCACTGTTTTTAAAGTAAACATACCATCAGCAGTTGTTTCGCCAACACCAATGTTCAATTTCTCTTTTATGTAAGCAATGATATTATCGCTGCCATTTATCATGCATGGGCCTGTATGGCAAACTTCAAACATATATTTACCAACCGGACTTAAATTATACATGCTGTAAAAACTCGCTACTTCGTACACTTCAATCGGCTCAATATTTAAAACAGAAGCCACGTAATCCATCACCGGCACATCAAGCCAGCCACCAAATTCCTGCTGAGCCATGTGCAATACAGGCAACAGGGCACTTTTATGTTTGCCTTCGGGATAGCGGGAAATAATTTCCCTTATCTCATTTAATTTTTGTTCTGTAAACTGTATCATTCTTTAAAGTCAAAAGTTAAAAATCAAAAATCAAAAGAAGCGATTTTATAACACAGCTTTTGAATTTTTAATTTTGATTTTTTAATTTTTATGCATCCATCTCCCCGGCAATCAAATTCAAACTACTCATGGTTATTATAGCATCGCTCAGCATACCGCCTTTTACCAACTCTTCAAAAGCCTGGTAATAAATAAAACATGGCCTGCGAAAATGTAACCGGTAAGGCGTTCTTCCTCCATCACTTATCAAGTAAAATCCAAGCTCGCCATTTGCACCTTCTACCGAACTATAGACTTCGCCTGCCGGCATTTCAGTTTCGCCCATCACTATTTTAAAATGATAGATGAGCGCTTCCATTTTTGTGTAAACATCTTTTTTCTCTGGCAAATAATATGCAGGTGCATCGGCATGAAAAACTTCTGCTTCTGCTCCTTTAAATTCCTGCACTTTCTGATAAGCCTGTTCAATAATGCTAAGGCTCTGCCACATTTCTTCGTTACGAACCAAAAAGCGGTCGTAACAATCGCCCGTGGTACCAACCGGTACAACAAAATCAAAATCCTGGTAACTGCTGTACGGTGTATGCACCCGTACATCATAATCAACACCGGCAGCACGCAGGTTTGGCCCTGTGAAGCCGTAATTCAATGCACGCTCTGCAGATATAGGCCCACAACCAATTGTACGATCCATGAATATCCTGTTACGGGTAAACAGGTTTTCAAATTCTTTTAATACTTTAGGATATTCTTTTAAGAATTTTTCGAGTTTTGCGAATGCCGCAGGAGTGAAATTCCTTTCAAAACCGCCAATACGCCCAATAGTAGTAGTAAGGCGGGAGCCACAAATTTCTTCATATATTTCGTAGATCAATTCACGATACTGCATCACATATAAAAACCCTGAGAATGCGCCACTATCAACACCTACGATTGAATTACAGATCAGATGATCAGATATTCTAGACAATTCCATGATGATTACCCTTAAGTAATCAACCCTTTTTGGCAATTGTAATCCCAATAGTTTTTCGCAGGTTATGTGCCAGCCCATGTTGTTGATGGGCGATGAACAATAATTCAGGCGATCGGTAAGCGGGGTTATCTGGTATAATGGCCTGCGTTCTGCAATTTTTTCAAACGCCCGGTGAATGTAACCAATGGTAGAAGTGGATTTCATTACTTTTTCGCCATCCAGCTCCAGAATATTCTGAAACACCCCATGTGTAGCCGGATGCGTTGGCCCCAGGTTAAGCGTGGTAGTTTGCTTTTCAATACTTCCTTCCGGTAATAAAATATGATCGTTGTTAGACATTAATTATTTTTTTGTACCCAACAGTATTTTGTTAATAAACTTCATTGGCGTCGCACTCTTGTACTATCTCTCGTTATTCAGCTTTAATTATGTTTTATTCTGCCCGTTTATTTTCTTTCAATGTTGATGTAGAACCAGCCAGATAAATCTAATTACAAAAAACAGAAAACTCATAAAAATCGCAATGATAATAATGAATAATGTTCTGTTATTTTGATACCATCTCATCGTAATTATATAAACAACCCCGCCCAAAACTTATATCCCTGTTTACCTTCCAAACATCTCATCATCCTTATCAATCCTGGTCTGATCTTCTACCGGGTATTGCTTCCGCATAGGGAAATAATCCATTTCTTCCACATTTAATATCCTGATCAGGTTTGGATGACCGACAAAATTAACCCCAAAAAAATCGAAGGTTTCTCTTTCCATGTGATTGGCAGCGCTGTATAATGATGTTGCACTAAACACATCTGGCATTTCTATATCAACAAAAACTTTAAAACGAATTCTTACATTATCAACCAGGTTATGCAAGTGATACACTACGGCCAGTTCGGCCCCTTTATTATCAGGATAGTGAACCGCCTGCAGATCGGTTAAAAACCGGAATCTCAGTTCAGCATCATCAAATAAAAACTGAAGTACTTTTAAATTCAGGTCTTGGGGTGCTGTAAAGGTGAGCATACCGTAAGGTTCCTGCCAATCGGTTAACTGATCAGGGAATTTTTCAGTTAGTTTTTGCTGTATTGTTTCGTTTGTCATAACCTTAAACCCACTTCCTTCGACTCCGCTCAGGAGGGGTTTTGCATCATTAAATTCGTTATAAAATTTAACTCCCAGTTCCCCCTTTCCTTCGACAAAGCTCAGGACTGGCGGAGGGGGCTTTTTTATTGTATTCCATATCCTTCCAGCATATCTTTATACTGGTCACTATACCGGCGCCTTAACCCTTCTGCATTTACCAGGTCCTGTATCTTCATAAAACCATCCAACACAGCCTCTGGCCGTGGCGGGCAACCTGGTACATACACATCCACGGGTATAATCTGATCTATTCCCTGCAAAACAGAATAACTATCGAATATACCGCCCGAAGAGGCGCAGGCACCCATGGCTAATACCCAGCGTGGCTCTGCCATTTGCAGGTACACCTGTTTTACAATGGGAGCCATTTTTTTTGCGATGGTTCCCATCACCATCATCAGATCACACTGGCGTGGCGAAAAGCTCATACGCTCTGCGCCAAACCGGGCCAGATCATAATGACTGGCGGCCGTGGCCATAAATTCGATACCACAACAACTGGTTGCAAATGGTAAGGGCCAGATGGAATTTTTACGGGCAAGGCTTACCACTTTTTCCAGGTTGGTAGCCATAAACCCCTCACCCATATACCCTTCGGGAATTCCTTCGAATTTTACGTAATTATTATATTGTACCGGACGACTCATGTTATTTAAGATTTAATATTGACGTATTTAATATTCGGCAGAATTTTCAACTACAGTTAAATATTAAATATTCCTTCTTCCATATTCAATACATTATTCTTCCCACTTCAATGCTCCCTTCTTAAAAATATAAACCAACCCTGCTACAAATAAAGAAACAAACATCAATACTGCTAGAAAACCTTCCCATCTCAATTCCCGAAAGTTTACTGCATAAGGATAAAAAAAGATTACC
>JBBQLS010000039.1:0-21604 GCA_038328115.1 Chitinophagales bacterium | reverse complement strand
TCAGCGGGTTTTTGTTGGTAAAGATGAAAACAAAACAGCCATGGTAACCCTTGCCGACCGTATGGGAAGTCCACGCCTTCAATTACTTGTCGATTCTAACGGAATAGCAAAAATTAATTTTCTTGATAGTGCAGGAAAAGTGGTGAGCAGTCTGCCTAATAAATAAACTTATAAAACCCGGTGGAATAACAACTGTCAGTGAAGAATGTATCAGTTAATAGATAAACAATGAAAAAGGAAATTTTAATTCGGGAGTTTATACAAAAGGTCTGGAATGAAAAGGACTTTGAGAGTATTGCAAATTATGTTGCACCACGCCTACGAAATTTTAAAAGACCCATCAGATCCATGGGAGGGGAGGACTTTGAATTTTGAAGAATTTGCAATGACAATGGATTATACTTTTGATTCATTCCCGGATATCAGGTTTGAAATTCTTACTACTATGTCTGAAGAAAATTCCGTGGTAATTACATGGCTAATGACTGGCACTAATAACGGTAAGAATGGCATGTTTCCGCCGACTGGAAAATCAATCAGAACTGTTGGTGCAACAACATATCATTTTGATGATGGCAAAATTTGTGGACATTCCCAGGTTTTTGATACAACAACCATAATGAAACAATTAGGATTTATAAAATAAAAAAAAAAAAGGTTGGCTACAATACCAGCTATCAACTTGAAAAAAACAATGACGAAAAAATATATAAATCCCACCCAGGCATCTGGCAGAGATTTCATACAGCGAAATATTTCAGGACCTTTAGTGATGCTCAATTTGCTTCGCTTTCGTGAATTGGCAGATTATACTGAAACGCCTGAACTTGCACCCTTGGTTTCAATTAGTGGCAAAGAAGCTTATCAGCTTTATATCAAACATACCGTGCCGCATTTGCTAAAATCGGGCGGTGAAATATTGTTATTAGGAAAAGCAGGAGCCTTTTTAATTGGACCTGAAAGTGAACAATGGGATGAAGTGATGTTGATAAAACAAAACAGCGTTGCCGACTTCATGGCATTTGCATCTAACCCGGAATATATGATGGGCGTTGGCCATAGAACAGCCGCATTGGAAGATTCACGCCTGTTGCCATTAGTTGAAAGCGAATATTCAATAAAAGAACAAATATGAACGCTAGAAAGAAATTCAAAGAAGAATACAAACAGAAGAAGAATAGAATGGGCGTATTTCAAATCAGGAATACAGCCAATGGAAAATTTTATATAGGCAGTAGCCTCAATTTGGATGCAATCTGGAACAGGAACAAAATGGAATTGAATTTTGGTAATCATCGGAATTCAGTCCTGCAAAATGAATGGAAACTATTCGGGGAAGCAAACTTCAAATACGAAATATTATCTGAAGTTGTTCAAAAAGATGAAGATAGAATTGATTACAGTAAAGAAGTTAAAACGCTTGAAGAAATGTTTATCACGGAGTTTAATCCAGTTTACAACAGCTTGGACAAATGACCCAAGATTCGCAAATTCTTTATAGAATGTAGAGCAATATAATCAAACGTTCAGCAGTAGTTTTTTAAAATTGCAAAACAACAAACGATGAAGAAATATGTACTGGCTCTTATTTTTTTTATGCTGGCTTTTTACGCAAATGCTCAAACGAGAAAAGAAATCATAACAGCAGATGTTGTTACCATCCATTCAAAAATATTAAACGAAAAAAGAACTGCCTGGGTTTACAATCCTGGCAATAAAAATGAAAGCAAGTCATACCCCGTTATTTATGTTTTAGATGGTGAAAGCCATTTTAAATCTGTTGTTGCCATGGTTGAGTATTTAAGTGGGGCCAATGTTATTCCGCCAATGATTATTGTAGGGATTTTACATCCAAACAGGATGAAAGATTTAACTCCCACTATTGAAGATACGGTTGGCGACAGAGATGGAAAAAATTCCGGTGGAGGTGAAAACTTTATGTCATTTATTAAAAATGAACTTTTCCCTGATATTGAATCAACCTATTCAACTGCTCCTTACCGAATACTTATGGGCCATTCTGTAGGTGGACTTACTGTAATAAATACATTGATACATCACAGAGATTATTTTAACGCATACGTTTCTATTGATGCAAGTTTGTGGTGGGACAAACATAAACTCTTAAAAGAAAGCAAAAAAGTTCTTGCTGCTGATAATTATACAAATAAAAAATTGTTTTTAGCGATTGCCAACCGCATGGAAAAAGGCGTTGATACAAGCGCTGTGCAAAAAGACACAACCGAAAATACGGAGTTGATAAGATATAATCTGGAACTAATCAGGAGCATAAAAAATAACCAGCAAAACAAATTGAATTTTGATTATAAATATTACGCTGATGACAATCACGGCTCAGTGTCTTTTATTGCTGAATATGATGCTCTTCGTTTTATTTTTAACTATTACAAATTTGATTTGTATGCCAGTTATTTAGATAATGAAAACATAAGATTAGATACTTTACTGGATGCTCACTATAAGATTGTATCCAAGCAGCTGGGCTACAACCTTAAGCCAGCAGAAGATCTCGTTAACGGTCTTGCTTACCACTCATTAAATACGAAACAGTTTACAAAGGCTCAATATTTATTTAAAATGAATGTGGCAAATTATCCTGAGAGTGCAAATGCTTTTGATTCTCTTGGTGATTTTTACAATGCCAGAGGCGATAAAACAAATGCTATAAAATGTTATAAACAAGCTTTGGGAATTACAGAAATTCCTGAAACCAGAAAAAAATTATACCAGCTGCAAAGTGGAAATTAAGTGAGCGATTATAAATAACAACCTTTGTTTAAACAAGATGCCATTTTGCAGACATTCACAAACTTTAATATTGAAAAAACTTGAAAAAAGCGAATAAAGAAAACTATAGGCAACTTCTAATCGACAAAATAGAAGGATTAGTTGAACAAAGAGAAGTAACTATTGGAACAATTAAAACGACCTTCCTGTTATCTGGAAGTGGAGAACCAGTGATTTTGCTACACGGGGCTGGTGCCGGTGCTGTTACCTGGTATCCATCAATTAATACTATTTCTAAAAATTTTCAGGTATTCGCACCAGATATTGTTGGATATGGAGAATCTGACAAACCTGATGCGCCTTATAATAGACCATATTTTTCGAAGTGGCTCAAAGGTTTCCTGAAAGAATTGAAAATATCAAAGGCTCATATCGTCGGATTGTCACAAGGTGGGGCCATTGCATTGCAATTTGCCATAGACAATCCCAATATGGTGAATAAACTTATTTTAGTTGACTCTGCAGGCTTAGGTGCAAAAGTTTCTTTTTTGCCGTTGATTGGAACAGTATGGATGAATAGTTTTCCATCTTCAATGGCAAATCGGTTTAATTCGCGTTATATACTTCACAACCCCATAAAAAGAGACCCGAATCATAGCAATTATTCAATTGCCGTTCTTAAATATAAAGGAGGAAAAAATGCATTTAAACAGGGACGTGGAACTGCAGTATCTAAAATACCAGAAGAATTATTAAAGCAAATAGAAAATGAAACACTTATCATTTGGGGGAAAAATGATAAATTATTTCCTGTTGAATATGGTGAAGCAGCAGCCAAAATTATCCCAAATGCGAAGTTTCATATAATTCAAGATGCTGGACATCTACCGCTAATGGATCAAACCGAAATTTTCAATAAAATTCTTGATGATTTTTTAAAAAGCGAATAAAATGGCATACAAAAGGTTCTGTGCGATTGGGGCTGGACGGAAGAATAATCGTTATGCTGCAACGTCTTTATAAATTCAACAAACTAATAAATATGAATATCAAACTTTTGACAATTTCTCTATTCCTTTTTTGTTCATACACATCATTTGGGCAACCAAAAGAGGGAATAAAGTATTTGGCTTTTAAAAAAGAGCATCAAAATATAGCAGCACTGATTGAGAAATCAGTTAACCTGTACCGCTTCAATGGCTCTATATTGGTTTGCAAAAATGGTAAAATAGTATTTGAAAAAGGATATGGTTACCAGGACATTCAAAATAAAATAGCAAATACTCCCAACACAATTTTCCAGGTAGGCTCAATGACCAAACAATTCACTGCCACAGTAGTGCTAAAATTAGCCGAGCAAAAAAAAATATCGCTTGTCGACAAAATAAGCAAGTACTTCCCCAATCTTAAACGGGGAGATGAAATAACTATAAAAAATTTACTTACGCATACTTCAGGTCTTTCTGAAATATTCCGGGATACTTTATTTCTCAAAGAAAATAAGCAAATCTCAATTACTAAGGAGAAGCTGCTTTCCTTCTTTATAGATAAGCCACTTTATTTTGATCCGGGCACTCAATATGCTTATTGCAATTCGGGCTATGTACTCTTAGGTCTCATTATCGAAAAAGTAAGTGGTAAATCTTATGAGCAGATGGTAAGAGACTACATTTTGAAACCTTTAAAAATGGTACATAGCGGTTTTGATTTTGCTGGCTTACAAAGCAGGCAAAAAGCATTGGGTTATATAAAGTTTTCCAGGTCAGAGAGCATATCCTCGATGCCCTGGGATTCAACCGCTACTTATTCAGCCGGTTCGTTATACAGTACCGCAAATGATCTGTATCTGTGGCATAAAGGTTTGCTAAACAATAAAGTACTTACTAAGGAAAGTTTAGCTAAAGCCTATACTCCGTTTTTAGAAGGTTATGGATTGGGCTGTTGGATTGATACGCTATACAGCAAACGGGTAATTTCTCATGGTGGAAATATAGAAGGGTTTACCAGCTATTTTGGACGGATACCTGAAGATGATATTTGTGTGATAATATTAAACAATATTTATAACCGGGAGATAGAATCTATAGGGACTGCTGTGTTGGCCATCCTTTATGACAAGCCCTATCATTTTTTTGAAGAGATAAAATTAAGTGCAGCAGTATTGGAAAACTATGTGGGCAACTACGAGATTAATGCTGACTATCATATCAAAATAACCAGGATAGATGACCGGCTGTATGCACAAATTCAAAACGAGCCAACATTTGAAATTGTTGCCGACAAAGAAAATTCCTTTTTTGTAAAAGACGAAGATATCAGGATCAAATTCAAGTCTAATACTGACAAGTCTTTTAAGCTTGTTTTTTACAAAGGGCTAAATTCTAAAATTGGCGACAAGGTCTCAAAATAAATTTATTGTAAATCACAGCGCTATACAATGTGAAAATTTGCGCACTCGTTTTAAATAAGTCGGCTGAAACTATATGATGATATTCACAATCATAATATTGCTTTTTCTTTTTGAATAATTTTAAAAGAAATTTCGAAATGACAAAAAAAACAATAATTCTAGTTTGCTTCATCCTCCTAAAGTTTCTATTACAGTATCTTTTAGTAAATAATGAATACGACCTACACAGAGATGAATACCTGCATCTTGACCAGGCAAATCATTTAGCCTGGGGTTATCAGTCATTGCCTCCGGTCACTTCGTGTATTTCCGTGATCATTAAACTTCTTGGTAATTCTCTATTTTGGATCAAGTTTTTCCCTGCTTTATTCGGTGCATTGACAATTGTGGTGGTTTGGAAGGCCATTGAAGCATTGAATGGTGATCTGTTTGCGTCAATATTGGGAGCAACCTGTGTATTATTTTCAGCGCTTTTAAAGTTGAACTTCTTTTACCAACCTACTTCTTTAGATGTTCTGGCCTGGACAACTTTATATTTTGTTCTGATTAAATACTTTAAATCTGAAAGTTCAACATGCTTGTATATTGGCAGTGTTGCATTTGCTATTGGTTTTTTAAATAAATATGATATTATCTTTTTAATTGTCGGTCTTTTACCTGCGCTAATTATTACGCAACAACGAAAAATATTTACAAAAAAATCACTTTACTTTTCTGTTATACTGGCAATATTACTAATTCTACCCAATCTCCTATGGCAATACAACAATAGTTTTCCGGTATTTCATCATTTAAACGAACTGGCAAAAACACAGTTAATTTACGTTAGGAGGTGGGATTTCTTAAAACAACAGCTTTTCTATTCTGTTGGCTCTTTACTGGTAATTGTTGCTGGATTATATGCTTTACTTTTTTATGAACCATTTAAAAAATATAGGTTTCTTTTTTGGTCGATAATATGTACGCTCATACTTTTTATTTATTTAAGAGCTAAAGGATATTATGCTTTAGGATTATATCCGATATACATATCTTTTGGATCGGTTTTCCTTGGTAACACATTAAACTCAGGATGGAAAAGGCGCCTGAAACTATTTGTTGTAGCGGTTCCTGTTTTATTTTATTTGCTTTTGTTCAATGTATTTTTTACAAATAGAAGTCCGGCATACGTTGTTAAAAATGAAAAGGCATTTAAAAGTTTGGGATTACTCCGTTGGGAAGATGGGAAAGATCATACATTACCACAGGATTTTGCCGATATGCTTGGCTGGCAGGAGTTAGCCAAAAAAGTAGATTCAGTTTATCGTCTGCTACCCGACAAAAATCAAACGTTGGTTTTATGTGACAACTATGGCCAGGCGGGGGCTATAAATTATTATACCACGAATAATGAACTCAAAGCTGTTTCATTCAATGCTGACTATATTAACTGGTTTAGTTTAAATACTCAAATTCAAAATTTTATCAGAGTCAAAGACTTTAAGGGAAGTGAAAATGAACTTTCAGAAACAGCCCCGTTCTTTAACACAGCTTTTGTAGCTGACTCAATAACCAATCCCTTAGCAAGGGAATACCAAACAAAAATTTTTGTTTTTACCAAGCCAAAAATTGATATTAATCCAAGGTTGAAAACAGAGGTAGAAAAGAAAAAGCACTTTCGTTAATCAGATATTGAATACAGCCGACGTACATTATCTGGTTAAAGAGAACATACAGGACGCCTGGATATTTACATTTCACAAGATTATTTTTCGTTCTTCAAATTTCGGTCTCCTATTTATTTTCATTGGCTTGGTTTAACATTAAAGTGATATTGCCAGGCTATCAATTTTAAATAAGTCCTATTTAAGTGCATGCATGTCCTACAAGCGAGGTAGCTATCCAACCTAATTTTGTTGTATTAAAATTCACAATTTAAAACAACACAAAATGAAAATTATCATTGTGGGTGCAACGGGCACCATGGGTAAGCATCTTACCAGTGCATTTGAAAAAGAACATGAAGTTATAAGCGTCGCTGATAAGGGTGGAGACATTCAGACAGACATTACATCAACGGAGTCTATTGAGAATATGTTTAAGCAGGTTGGGCCATTTGATGCCTTGATCTCTACTGCAGGTCCAACATACGTAGGACCTTGGGTAACCCTTACAGATAAAACCTTCAGAAAAGCTGTAGAAGGCAAAATGATGGGGCAAATCAATTTGGTACTCATTGGTCAGCATTATATCAATCCAAAGGGTTCATTTACTTTAATTTCCGGTGCTTTAACACATGATCCACAAAAGAACTTTGCCAATGCATCGGCAGCCAATGGAGCAGTGGAAGCATTTGTAAGGGCAGCGGCCATTGAACTGGAAAACGGCATACGAATTAATGCAGTGAGCCCAACCGTTATCGAAAATTCTCCTCATTATTTTCCATATTTCCCTGGGGATATTCCCGTGACTATGCAGCAACTTGAATACGGTTTTCGCAAAAGCATATTTGGTGCGAATACCGGCCAGGTAATAAAGCCCTATTAAGTGATGTCCCAATCAATCAGCCCGGATGCAACTTCCTTAAAAAACCGGATCGATGATGTTACTATCAATACTAAGTAGCAACTGACTTTCACTTTGTATGACCTGGGTTATACATCGGTTACAGTTTCCACGGCTGTCCAAACTGGTTTATACCATCAGAACCCCTACTGGCGCAAGTGATCCTTCGGAACACTTGCGCCAGTAGTAGATTATTATAGAAATCAAAAAGACCATATATTGATTGAGCATTTGCAGTGCTAAAGCCGGTCACAGACCTGGAACTTTAAAAGACACAAGTGATGCTGCGGAACACGTGCGCCAGTAGGGTGGATACGAGCTACAGTATACGGGATTTAAATTACCTGATCTTGTAAATTTTCAGTTGTAGCATTCTTCCTTTTTTATTTTCTGTAGCTTTTCTACCATTTTTTTTCCTGTAGCAATTTCATTATAATTTTTTTCTGGTTGCTACGAATGGATTTATTGGTGTGTAACCGCTTTTTCATTGAAAAAAAATTCGTTGATTTTTTTAATGAAATCAATGTAGCGTGCCAACTGAATACCTTTAAATAAATATACGAAATAAATTTCTACGCATCAACAAAAATTCAGCGTAAGAATAACAACCGACTGGCGAATGATCCTGCGTAGCAGTTGCGCCCGTTGGGTTTGCAAGGAAGAAATTAAAATACCTACATTAACGCCTGAATCCTTTCCAATATGGATTCAGACTTTTTTAATATAAAGAGATTTTTATTGAAGTTGAATAATAGTCATCGCTTTACACTAACAGGAAAGTTGGGTTGCATAAACTGGTATTAAATGAACAGCTACAACCCAAAATTCTGTAACACTTCCCCAAAGTGCTGTAACAACAACGCTCTTTCCACGATTTACTTTTGTGTTATCAAATCATTAATAACAATAAAAACAAAAATCATGAAATCAGCATTCACGTTCAGTAACATTACTCCGAAAGACCAGCAAAAGTGTGGTAACCCAAATTGTACTTGCCAAAATTGTAATTGTGGCAGCAATTGCACCTGCAAAGACTGTAAGTAATTGGGCGTCTCATTTTTTAACTAATAAGTCACCCGGTAAATGGGTGGCTTATTTAAATCAACTTAACAACATAAAAAAGTCATGAAAAAAGTATTTATTCTAGTTGTTGCATTGTCGGGATTTTTTGTCGCCGCAGCGCAGTCAGACACATCTAAAATTGAACAATATTGCCAGGTAATTGCAACGCCCAGGCTTTTAAGTAATAAAGTAACCATTGATATAGATTTTGGTGAACAAAAGAGCTATTGGAGAGATGAAAGGCTTAAGACCTATGATGGAAAACTCAAGAAATTCAACACCATCATTGATGCCCTCAATTTTATGGGCAAAGAAGGCTGGCTTTTTATAAATGCATATCCGTTAAATATGGGTAATACACAGATATATCATTTTGCTTTTAGAAAGCTGGTCTCAAAAATAACATTACAGGAAAGCGAAGTTGTCCGTTTTTGACATCCTGTTGTCTCCCGCGCCGCTGAAACGCGCTATAGTTTTGCATCATCAAATAATAATAAAAAAAATGAAAAAAATAGTATTTACACTACAGATATTTGCGTTGGTAGCCGCTTTTCCATTGTACGTTATTTCAGAATTGAATCATAAGCCAACGGCATTGCCGCTGGCAGAAACATCCTCCAAAGTAGTCGCATTACCGAGACCTACAGTTGCAAAAATATCTACTGCTACAACTGTTGACTTTGATAGCCGATGCCACTTTTTTATAAACAATTAATTTCTTACAATAAAAAACATTTGAATTGAAAGTTATTAATTTTTTTTTAATTATGTTTTCGTTTATGTCGGGTGCAAGTAATGTTTATGCCCAGACCGGATCAGATAGGATTGTAGGGTTTTATTGGAGTCCTAAAAAGGATGCTAAAATAGAAATCTACAAAAGGGGCGATAAGTACTTCGGCAAATCCGTTTGGGCAGCAACTCCAAAAAAAGATATTGAGAACCCTGATTAAATGCTAAGGCAAAGAGATCTCGTAGGTGTGAATCTCCTTACAAACTTCACGTATGGTAATGGTGAATATTCAGGCGGAGAAGTGTATGACCCGGCCAACGGTAAAACATATAGTTGCAATATCAGTTTTGCCGGTCAGAATCTTAAGGTGCGGGGTTATATAGGCATCTCATTATTCGGCAGAACTGAGATATTTGAACGGATAAAATAAAAATTTGTCAATTATGATTGAAGTTTATAAAACAAATATTCAAACGCGGAAACAGGCTAACGAGATAGTGGGATTACTTCGAAATAAATTTTTGGGGGCCAGCATAAATTTTGATCTACAGGACTGCGATAGAGTTTTGAGAGTTGAAGGTATTGAGCCGATAGATACATTCAAAGTGATTAACGACTTAATTCTGTGTGGATACAAATGTGAAATATTGAATTAAAAAAATAAATACAGATACCGCTAATAAAAACTGAATATTAGTAATTTCCGGAGCCTGTCATATGAATTTTCCCTGAATATAAACTGTAGAAAAAACATGTACTCAAGACAAAAAAAGCCACATGGTTATGGGTAACCGGCGCCTGGTGGAAATACAATCGCTAACATATCCGGTTATGTTCTGTATGGAAATATCCATCGACATCTACCAGCATTATTGGCCGTTTTTGATTTCATTCCGTCCTTATGAAAATTCATTTGAATGCTACTTTTACAGCAACATTTAAATTTTAAATTAATGAAAAAAATCGGTTTTATTATTCCTCCCTTTGTTGAAATATTAGACCTGGCTGGACCATTGCAGGTATTTACCGAGGCTAAATTTTACGGCTATGAATTATCGCTTGAATTTTATACCTACCAGGAGGATATTACAAGTACCTCGGGGCTTCCTTTTTACAACATTAAAAATTTCAGGGAAGCCGTGCTTGAAGAAGGTGATTATCTTTTTATGCCAGGCATGGATAATAAATATATCAGCAGTATGGCCTTTAAAGCCGAACGGGATTTTTTTAACTGGGTTAAAAACTGCGCCGATAAAAAGGTTTTCGTTTGCTCAATCTGCAATGGTGCTTTTGCTTTAGGCTACGCCGGCCTTTTAAAAGATACAGAATGTACAACCCACTGGAGGCGCATTGAACAATTGCAGGAAACTTTTCCATCAGCAAAGGTAATTTCAGATATACTTTTCAACAAGAGTAATAATATTTATACAAGTGCAGGTATCAGCGCCGGGATAGACCTTTCGCTGTCCATCCTTGAAGAATTAAAGGGAGCACTTTTTACACATAAAGTAGCCAGGGGCCTTGTGCTGTATCACAGGCGCAATCACAACCATACCCAGCAAAGTGTTTACCTCGATTACCGAAATCATATCAGCCCGGCAATACACAATGTTCAGGATTATCTTATAGACCATCTGTCTGGTAATAACTCCATCGAAGACCTGGCAGCATTGGTAGCCATGAGCCCACGCAATTTAAGCCGGGTATTTAAGCAAAAAACAGGCACCACCATCCTTGAATACCTGACGATGTTACGGTTGGAATTTGCAAAAACAATGCTTAATAACCCTGAACTTACCATTGAATATATAGCATCAAAATGCGGGTTTACAACTGCCCGGCAATTACAAAGAATTTTAAAGACAAACAAAAACAAATGACAATCAAAGAAATTATGAAAGTCTCAATTTTAATAACAGTAATCTCACTGTTGGTTTTTAATGCCTGCAGTCCATTAAGAGAGTTTGGCAAGAGCCCGGTTTACCAGGGCACAAATAACTATGATTATAAACTACCTGCTTACGACAGCTTAAAGAAAACAATAGTTATTGTTGCCAACAACGGCGGAACTGAGTTATTCGACCTGATAGCTCCTTACTACCTTTTTAATGCAACCGGCAAGGCCAATGTGTATATAGTGGCAAAAAATAAGCAACCAGTTGTTGTTAAAAAGGGGTTTTTCCTATTGCCACAATTTACTTTTAACGAAATTGATTCATTAAGCATAAAGCCAGCTGCAATTGTAATTCCGTTCTTATCGGCAGCAGACTCGGCACAGCAGGATCCTGTTATCATCAACTGGATAAGAAAGCATTATTCGGCGCAGGTAGACGTTCTTTCTGTGTGTGATGGATCAGCAACTGCTGCAGCAACCGGCATTTTCGATGGCAAGCCTATTACAGCCCATGCATCCGATTTTGCAGGTATCAAGGTTCAGTTTACTAAACCACTATGGGTTCAGCATGTTAGTGTGGCCAATGAAGGAAATCTTTACAGTACCGCAGGTGTTTCCAATGCTGTTGAAGGTAGCCTTATGGTAATAAACAAATTATTTGGTGGTGAAATCATGAAACAAGTTAGCGAAGGTATCAATTATCCCTATCCATCACCCAAAACAACACACCAGAGCAGCACATTCACTTTCAGGGACAAAGTTTCGGTTGGAACGAAAATTATTTTTAAAGGAAATAAGAAGCTGGGGGTTTTGCTTAAGGATGGGATTAATGAATTCGAACTGGCTGCAATAATGGATACCTACAACCGTACATTTCCTAAATCCATTGAAAGTTTTACTGTTAACGACCTGGCAGTAAGAAGCAAATATGGTTTAACTTTAATTCCTACAGGTAGCTTTGGCAGCGCAAATTTAGATGAGCTACATATTATAAACCCTTTATCACTTTCGGAAACCGATGAATCTCTTTTTAAATCCGCTAAGATAGTAAGCTATAGGAGTTTTCAAAAGCAATATATAATTGACCAATGTCTTCTACGCATTAAAGCGGAGTATGGCCAGTCATTTGTGAAAGTGGTAAAACTTATGCTGGATTACAATTAAGCTATTATATTGGATTAAAACTAAAGCTGAAAAAAATCTGTAGAAGAAAATTTCCCTTATTGAAAACCTTCCTGCTAAAAACTGCCGGTGAGGGAACTGTATGCATAATTATAGGCGAATGCGAATTGATTGCTGATGGATAGAAATCTGGTAAGCGTTTGAACAATGTGCTGTAATATCGTTAAAGCAGGTGTTTAACAAGTATCATCAATTCAGGCGAGACCAAATCATTGCAAAACAGCTACGCTCAAATAAAAAAACAGCTTTTCTAATTTAATTGTATGCAATATTATATATACGTCAAACTGATAAAATACAACAATTTGGTGATACAATGCTTTGCTTCCCGATAATTTGAAAACCCGCTTTGAGGGTTTTTTTGTACGCATTATTCAATGTGCCGTGTTCATATGTGCCGCGACGTAAGACGGTTTTGACGCGCTTGAGATTTAAAGGCTTCTTTATTTTACCATGGAGCACTTCTATTCCTACTCATTCAAAACTCTTGCTGTAATACGCATCAACTATCCGGATTCTTCTGTTCATTTTTAGAATATTCCGACCGGAAATATTATCCATCTCATTGCGTTCATTCTCCATTTTATAAGCCGCTGCGTTGTATCATCTTTGCATTGTCAATAACGACAACAACAAAAAAAGATAATACAATGAAAAAATTCACAGTTCCATCAAGAGAAGAAGTGGCGCCAGCCAATCAAGCTATTTTCGACAATTTACACAAGGCCCTTGGCTTTGTTCCCAACTTGTATGCAGCCATTGCATATTCTGATAACGGCCTGGGCAGATACCTGGCTTATCAAAATGCAAAAACAACTTTAAGTAACAGGGAAAAAGAAGCCGTTAACCTGGTTGTAAGCCAGGTAAATGGTTGTATTTACTGCCAAAGTGCGCATACTGTAATTGGCAAAATGAATGGATTTACAGACGAACAACTGTTGGATATCCGCAAGGGTAGTGCAACTGATGCCAGGCTGAATGCGTTGGTACAATTGGCTGAAAGTATTACCAAAAACAAGGGGAGAGCCGACGCTGCGCTGGTAGATAATTTCTTCGCACAGGAATATACCAATGAAAATCTCGTTGACCTGATTTTACAGATAAGTGATAAAGTGGCGATGAATTATTTGCATAACCTGATACAGGTACCGGTTGATTTCCCTGTGGCTCCACCATTGGAAATGGACTTTGCGGCCAGCAACTAATATAAACACACTGTAAGTCAGAGGACCGGAATGAGTTTCCGGTCTTTCTGATGTGATGCATAATGCGACCATACAACCTCATTAGAATAAACAAAATGAAAAGCCTGATAACATTGTAAATCGCATCAGTTTATATATGAGGGCAATTAAAAAGGCTTGTAAACAGCTTCATTAACCACGATAAGTATTGGTATCGGTGAATAGCTATTAGTAAAGCTCTGTACATACTTTATACAAATAAGGCAACGCAATCAGAAGCTGCAGTGAAAGTAGAGACTGATTTTCAGGTAGCCATGTTACCGTTCCATGATGCAAAATGGTTTGCGCTGGTATTGGAGGCCGGGCAGAAGTATTGCCGATAGCCAATGACAATTCAAAAACCTCACTACAGGAAGTGGGCAGCTGTAAAACATTGCAACAACTATCCGACAGCTGATAGGGGCGGAAAGATTGTCCATCTCATTGTGCTGATCGTCCATTTTTAATCTTTTTAAGGTTTTGCATCTTTGCACTTCCAACTATTAACAACAAAATAAAAATTAATGAAAATATTTTCAATTTTCCTGTTTGCTGTATTGTTTTCAGCAGCTGTTTCTGCCCAGGATGTAAAGTACTACAGCACTAATGGTAATGCCATTAAGGGATACGACCCTGTCGCTTATTTTTTACAGAATAAAGCAATCGAAGGAAGCGATGGTTATAATTATGATTGGAATGGAAGTAAATGGAAATTTGCATCACAATCCAACCTGGATAGTTTTAAACTGGCGCCAGAAAAGTATGCGCCGCAGTATGGAGGTTACTGTGCATATGGTTGCAGCGAAAATCACCTGGCACCCACAGATCCAAAGGCGTTTACAATTGTTGGGAATAAGTTGTATTTGAACTACAGCTTAAAAGTGAAAGAATTATGGTTAAAAGACACAACAGGAAAAATAAAAGCAGCAGATGGGTATTGGCCGGAACTAAATAAATAAAATTATAATCAAAATAAAATATACAAAAATGAAAAAGATAGTAACCATATTATTTGTATCGGTATTTTTAATTGGAGCGGTAGATGCTCAGACAGCGCTAAGAACCAAAGAGTTTAATCTTGAAAAAGGCATCGCAATTCAAGGGTATGACCCGGTGGCTTACTTTACACAAAATAAAGCTGTAAAAGGTGCCAAACAATTTGCTGCCCTGGCAGAAGGCGTTACCTATTATTTTTCCACTGCGGCAAATAAAGACCTGTTTATAAAAGACTATAAAAAATATGAACCCCAATATGGTGGCTGGTGTGCTTACGCAATGGGAGCAAACAACGAAAAAGTTGAAATTGATCCTGAAACATTTAAGATACTAAACGGTAAGTTGTATCTTTTTTATCACAGCTGGGTGAATAATACACTCAACAAATGGAATAAAGATGAGGCAAATTTAAAAGCGGCGGCAGATAAAAACTGGGCGGTTTACTTTCATTAATGAGCATAAGGGTAAGACCTTATTTTAAAATTTACGAGGCATGTATAATAACCAGATAAGTGCTTTTGAGTATGTTTCAATTTTGGTGTCAATAATTCTGGGCCTTGGCATTACCCAGATTCTGGCATCCTTTTCTGATTTGCTGTATGATTACAAAAGGATCAGGTTTTACTGGCCGCATACCTGTTGGGTTATTTTTATCCTTTTTCTTCATATCCAGGATTGGTTTATTATTTACCAGTTAAAAGAAATGCCTGCCTGGCATTTGCCGGAGTTGTTCTTTATATTGTTATATCCAATTTCCCTTTTTTGCGTGGCAAAGATGTTATTGTCAGCTAATAAAAAGGAAGAGAGATTTAACATGAAATTGTTTTACACCCGGCATTTTCCGTTAATTTTTATCATGGTTGGCTTAACCATTATTATCTCCATTCTTTTCAATTTATTTATTTTAAAAATCAGGTTGGTTACTCAGGTGCCCCTGATTATATTTTTGATAGCCATGCTTTATGCATCTATTAAAAACTATAGAAATGAAATGTTTCACAAGGCTTTAGCGATCGCAGTCATTTTGGGTTCCCTGTTATCTGTTATTCTTAATGAAAACTCCTGGGTAATTAAGTAAGCAATGGATATACATTCAATTATTAATTGAAGGGGCGTTATCTTTATTTTCTACACATAATACCACTTTGTAAACTGCATTTATTTTTTTTGAATTTACAGAAAGTAATGTTTTCAAAAGGTGATAATTATCCATTCCTACGCGTTTATTCTCCATTTTTTACGGTGTGATGTTATCACAACTTTGGATTTTCTATAATAACAATAATATTTTAAAGGCACAGATATGAAAGCAAGATTGTTAACATTACTTCTATCCTCGTCTCTCGTTGCGTTTTCTCAAAAAGCGGAAATAACGAGGACCAGGCTTTATATCATTGGAACAATTCATTTTCCATCCGAAAAAATAACTGCAGATACTATTGCAATGCAATTTTTAAAATTAAGCCTGATTTAATTTTGATGGAAGCAGGTTCACAAAACTTCAATAATGATTACTCTTTCAAAAAAACATACGATGAGAATGAATGGAATGCTTGTATAAAGTATAGGACTACCTTTCCTAAAACCGATTTTAGACCATACGACATAGAACAGCGAAATGAAAAACGAAGGCAATTGGGGATAAATGGAAATAATCCCGCTTCAACTTTCATTTTTCAAAAAGACTCGTTAAGTGAACTTACTAAAATACAGACCGGAATATGGAGAAGATATACATACCTCAGCGATACTTTGAATTACTATTCAGACAAAACATTGAAGGAAATAAACTGCCAGGCAACAGACAATTTGGTAAGTGAAAGACAATTTTACCAATATAAAAAATTAACTGAAGTTATCGATGGTATCAAGGTTTTTAGTAGTATTAAAGGTTCATCGCAAGACACAATCTCTCTGGCAGCGTATAACAAGAGGTATTGCAACTTTGAACTGGAGCGAAATTATGAAATGGCGAAGAATATAGTTGAATATTTAACTAAGTATAACGGGAAAAAGATAGTTGTGCTAACAGGTTTTTATCACAGATACGCAATTTTAGATTTATTGCGATTTAAGCAAATGGAATATGGTTTTGAGCTGAAAGAGTTCTATGAATGATATAACTGAAAGCAGTACAAGCCCGCCCATTTTATTTTAAAAAAATTGATGCAAGCTAACCGGCGCAACGGCCGATGCATTCGTAAGATTTTTACAGCGCCAGCGCAACACCGAAGAAGCTTAACAATAACAAATTCCTTCCTGTTTATATTTCAGCCTTCAGTCCTCTACATATACACAAAAAATTAAAAATTATCCATCGTATTACGGTTTTTCTCCATTTTTTAAGATTGTTTATGGTGCCAACTTTGTTCCGTCAATAACGACATCATACTTTAAAAGATAAAACGATGAACACAATTGCAGAAAAACTTAACCACCTGAACCAGTTGGTAGTGGATGGCAAGCTAATGGACGCCTTTGAACTGTATTATGACGATGCGGTGGTAATGCAGGAAAATGAACAGCTACCCGTTGAAGGAAAAGAAGCAAATCGCAAGCGGGAACTGGAGTTCCTGAATAATATCATGGAATTCCGTGCTGCAACACCCATCAATGTTGCTACAGGCGATAATGTTTCTTACGTAACCTGGCAGTATGACTATACCCACAAAGAATGGGGTGTAAAAAATTACACACAGGTTTCAGTTCAACATTGGAACAATGGAAAAATCGTTAAGGAACAATTTATTTACAGCAACTAAATCATGATCACAATGAAACGTTTATTTCAAACAAATAATGATTATACCGGGTTATTCTTAAGGCTAAGCATTGCGCTGGTATTATTTCCGCATGGTGCACAAAAACTATTAGGTTGGTTTGGTGGTTACGGTTTTACCGGTACTATGCATTTTTTTACCGATACAAAGGGCCTGCCGTGGCTCGTGGGCTTCCTGGTTATTATCATTGAATTCTTTGGCAGTCTGTTACTCCTGCTGGGTGTGGGTTCCAGAATATTGGCTGCAGCAGTTACAATAGTAAGCATCGGTATTATTTTTACTTCTCACCTGCAGTACGGATTTTTTATGAACTGGTTTGGAAACCAAAAAGGAGAAGGCTATGAATACTTTTTATTGCTGATTGGGCTTAGTATTTCCTTATTAATAAATGGCAGTGGAAAATTATCCGTTGATAAATTAATGAACAAGAATTGAAAGTCTTAAAGCAGTTGACGGGAAAGTAAGGGGTTATAAAATATGACATGGCTTTTATAAAATTTTCCTATGAAAATCAAGTGTAGTGGTCGGGAAGCTTTTTTCCCGGCCATTTTTTATGGAAAAATATTTAAAAGGAAAATATATCCATCTCATTGTGCACATTCTCCATTTTTTCAGCAAGCACTTTGCCGCACTTTTGTATTGTCATTATCAACAAAAAAAATAAAAAAATAAAAAATGAAAAAGATTACCATCCTGATTGCTGTAACAGCATTGTTATTGATATCTGTCGTATCAACTGCGCAGGTATCTTACAGGAGTATTAAAGTTGACGGATTAAACATCGCTTACCGGGAAGCAGGAAACCCTGCCAATCCAAAAATTGTTTTACTGCATGGCTTTCCGGCAGCATCTCATCAGTATCGTGATTTAATACAATCACTTTCTGATAAATTTCATGTAATTGCACCGGATTATCCGGGTTTTGGCCTAAGTGATATTCCCGACCCGGCAAGCTATGCTTACACTTTCGAGGGCATTTCTGTTATAGTTGAACATTTTTTGCAAATGAAGGGGTTTGACCATTTTGGTTTGTATGCACAGGATTTTATGGAGGTCCAATTGGTTTCAGGATTGTTGGGCGTAATCCTAAAGCGCTCGACTGGCTGATTGTACAAAACACCAATGCCTATGAAGTTGGTTTTACCGCTGCATGGGATGGTTTCCGTGGTGCTTTGTGGAAAAACCGTTCCGCAGAAACAGAAAAACCATTGGCTGGTTTTCTTACACATGACGCAATAAAAGGTATTTATTTATTTGGAGCAAAGAATCCTGAACTGATTAGTCCTGATAATTGGGAATCTGATTTTGGTTTTATGCAAAGACCAAATGCAGTTCGTGTAAATCTTGATTTGTTTTATGATTATCGTACCAATGTAGAGCTATATCCTGTATGGCAGGAATTTCTTCGTAAAAATCAACCGAAAACAATTATTTTCTGGGGGCAAAAAGATATTTTCTTTACGCCTGCCGGGGGAGAAGCTTACCTGAAAGATTTACCCAAAGCAGAAATGCACAGGCTTGATGCAGGGCACTTTGCAGTGGAAGATAATCTTGATTTTATCTCTAAAGAAATGCATCGGTTCTTTGCAGAAAAAGTAGCCACGGGAAAGCAAAAGGCTAAAAAGTAATCGCTTTAACAGCCAGGAATTAAATACTGGCTGTTAATTTTTGAAAAAAAGATATCGCGTTTACTGCAACGACAATTTCACAGGAACTTTCCGTATTTTGATTCCAGCGAAAATTGTGTAAACAGCTTAAACAATGCAACTATGAATCTTAATCAAATAACTGTTCCGGTAAGGGATTTAATCCAATCCATTGAATTTTATGAAAAGCTTGGTCTAAAGCTTATAGTTAAATCAATTCCGGATTATGCAAGATTTGTTTGTTCTAATAGTGATTCTACATTTTCATTGCATGCAGCAGATGAATTGCAAACTGGTAATGGTACCTGGATTTATTTTGAGGTGGCCGATCTAGATGCCCATGTGCAATCATTGATAAAGAAGGGAATTATATTTGAGGAATTACCAACCAACAAGCCCTGGTTGTGGAGAGAAGCACGTTTAAAGGACCCTGATAGCAATCAGCTGATCCTGTATTTTGCAGGAAAAAACAGGACAGACCCTCCGTGGAAAATTTAATAATGAAACAGAAAATAGAAATCTAAAAAAAATAAAAATGAATACAAAATATTTAATGATTGCAAGTGCTGCGGCAATGGGTGTTTTTGGAATAACCTTGTCATTTTTTCCTAAGGAGATTCTGAACTATTTAGGAACCTGTTCCGGTTTCCCGTACACAAGTTTACTGGAAATAACCGGTGCGCTTTTCCTGGGATTTGCAATGATGAACTGGATGGCCAAAGCCGTTGTAATTGGTGGCATCTATGCACGTCCGCTGGCAATGGGCAATTTTATGCATTTTGTTGTAGGCTTTTTAGCACTAATTAAAGTTGCCATTAATAACCCAGCCAATCTTTATATCTGGATTGCAGCTATGCTGTATTTTGTGTTTGCTGTATTATTTGGCTTTGTAGCTTTTACTGCTCCGGCTAAAAAAATATAAGATACTGTTAAGTAAAGTAAAAAAAGGAAACCATTGACAATTGCCATATTTATCAACATGAAAAAGCAAATTAATATCATTGGTATTTCAGGAAGTTTAAAACCAACTTCTGCAAATACAAATATTTTAAGGACGATGGCAGCTATGAATACATCCACTGTGTCTCTAAGTTTATTTGAAGGCCTGGATTTATTGCCACATTTCAACCCTGAGACTACCGGGCTAATTCCCCAGGTAGTTAATTTCCGGCAACAAATTAAAGAAGCTGATGCGGTGATTTTTTCCACACCTGAATACGCATTTGGTGTGCCGGGTGTTTTAAAAAATGCGTTGGATTGGCTGGTGTCTTCCGGTGAGCTGAATGAAAAGCCTGTTGTTGCAATCAGCGCATCGCCCTTATACTCCGGCGGAGATAAGGCGTTGGCATCCTTGCTACTTACCCTTACCGCATTGGGTACAAATATGGGGGCAAAAGCGTCGCTAAGTATTGCAAACGTTAAAAACAAAATGGATGAAGCTGGTTTTGTTACGGATACCGAAACCCTTGCTGCATTGCAGTTGCTGTTAGAGAATTTGATAAGCCAGGTAACAGCCGTGAATTAATAAAATTTTAAAACCGTATTTTATTTGGTAGAAATGAGTATGTTTAGTCTGCCAAATAATTTTAAATGAGCCTACGCTTAGGAGATTTAGCTCCCAATTTTAAAGCCAGCACTTCTTTAGGCCCGCTGGATTTTTATGAATACCTGGGTAAGGCCTGGGGAATATTGTTTTCTCATCCCGGCGATTTTACACCGGTTTGTACAACCGAACTTGGCGAGGTATCCAGCTTTCAGGGAGAATTCGATAAGAGAAATATTAAAGTACTAGCCCTCAGTGTTGATAGTGTGGAGAGCCACAGGGAATGGATAAAAGATATCAATGAAACGCAAGGAGTAACAGTGGGTTTCCCTATCATTGCTGATGAAAAAAAAGTTATCGCTGCTGCTTATGACATGATACATCCCAATGCATCGGAGACATTAACTGTTCGGTCTTTATTCGTTATTGGTCCTGATAAAAAAATAAAATTAATGATCACTTATCCTGCTTCAACAGGCCGAAATTTCTACGAGGTATTGCGTGTTGTTGATTCTCTTCAATTAGCTGCTGCTTTCCCTGTAGTAACACCCGCCAGCTGGAAAGATGGGGAAGATGTGATCGTAGCTCCTGAGATCAGCACCAAGGATGCGCTGAAGAAATTTCCAAAAGCTATAAATGAAATAAAGCCTTATTTACGCTATACGCCTCAACCAAATAAAGACTAGTTTTTCTTTGGTGAACAGTTGAATTTTCATATTGAAGCTGCTGTCCTTCTTATTTCTAATTTCTTCATTCTTGATTCCAGCGTATTGGCATTTAATCCTAAAATTTTTGCTGCGCCATTTTCGCCGCTTACTTTCCAATTAGTTCTGTTTAAAATACTGA
>JBBQLS010000038.1:0-21608 GCA_038328115.1 Chitinophagales bacterium | reverse complement strand
CGATTATATCGACAGGGGCAATGACAGTAAAGGAGTTATTGATTTTATTATGGAGCTTCGTTCATCTGGTTATCATATTCATACTTTGAGAGGTAATCATGAACAGATGATGTTGGATGCTCCTGTTAATAAAATAAAATTACAACACTGGTTGAAGAATGGAGGTACAGAAACAATGCAAAGTTTCGGTATAAAATCTTTTAATGAAATTGAGGAAAAATACATCACTTTCTTAAAGAGAACCAAGTTCTATATAAAAAACAAAGACTATATTTTTGTTCATGCTGGCTTAAACTTTGGCAAGGATAATTTATTTGAAGATAAAGATGCTATGCTATGGTTGCGAGATTTTCCGTCTAATCAGGCTGCACTGAAAAATAAAATACTCATTCACGGTCATACTCCAAAAACGCTTGATTCTATTGTTAACCAAAATGGTAATTGCATTAACATTGATGCTGGATGTGTGTTTAAACAACATAGCCATTTAGGTAAATTAGTTGCTTTAAACCTTACTGAAAGAAAATTCATCTTCATAAATAATTGTGATTAATACACATTCCTGCACAAGTTTAATTTGTGATTATACAATATTTTTGATACCAGCTTCAGTTTTTCATAGCAACATAGTTGTGTCACAATCCTTTCATCGTTCTGTTATCTATTTAGCTTAAATATCTTAACTGCTTTCAGGCCACCTTCCTCATTTCACATCGTTTCGTTCCGTAAACTACACTACACTTCGTTCATTCAGTCGGTAGCCTTTCAGCCACAATAATTACGCTTCGATTGGTGGCACACCAGCAGCAGCCCTAAGCCATTTCACAAGCCCAACAAGGGCAGCAGCATGCCTGCGCACTAAAATACAACTTCACGTTACATATTGAGCTTAGTGCTCCGGGAAATCATCAAAAACAAATACTACACAAAGTTAGCCATTGGCGCTCCCACACAAAACCCACCCGGACGCATCCAAATTTTTTTAGCCATAAACACAGCCCCAACACACAGCCCCAACATTTATGCTAAAAAAATTTGGAGTGCGCCGATGCCCAATGGCTGATACAGTTCTGTATTTATATTTTTTCATTTATTAAATCTTATGTTATGTATCAGTTATGGTGTTCATCTTCCAATTGTAAAGTTTGGCGTTCAGCTAATGGTTGGTATGCTTATGTAGTTAATGGTGTGCTTGTTGGTAAGGTTCGTTATCCTGCTCCAGGCTCTAAGCGTTGGTTAGCTATGCTTCCTTAGTTTTAGCCCGCCAGCTGGCGGGCTTTTTTTTGTTTTGATAGAAATTGTTTTACCTGTTGCACAGATAGAACAGAAGTTGCCAGGTACGCTTTGTCCATCCATGACATTTACAGCAATTGTCGTTCCTCCAATAGCTGCAAATGAAACCCCATCGCAGCCAAACGCAAAAAAATAACGGCTCGTTCCTCACCATTAATTCTATTTGCGTATCGCTGCACCCAGCGCTTCTTTCATTTTGTGGCTGACGCCTTTCTGCTTTTTTGCACCGCCGCTGCGCTCTGGTGCAAAATGTTGGGTTAAGTTGTCTGCGGTTACAGCACCCAAAAATAAAAACACACGCCAAAAAGGCTGCGCCGTTTTCGGCATGGTTTTGCCAACCCTTCGCTGTCCCGCAGTCCGTCGGCTGTTTTATTATTTTTTTATTGGCGGCTACGCCATTCTTTAGCGAAAAAATAAAAAAGCCTCCTCCACATCTTTAGCACGGTCGCTACGGCGGTTTAGCCTTGACACTGATGCTTTGAAAAACCGCCTGCTCCCTTATGCGCCCCCTGCTGTTGTTTTGCTGCACTGGCACAGCCCTATGCGTTGCTTTTTGCGTGATAGCCTTGCTTATAGCTTCGCTATGCGATACCACACAAAAGCAGCCACGTTGTGTTGCGGCCTTCATGGCTTGCCCCTCGTCGTTCCGCTTCGCTGCACTTTATAGTCGGGGCAAGCCATTTCCGTCCTCACCCAGCAATCCAAGGGCGCAGTTGGGGGCGGTAACCGGCTATCGCCGCAGGCAATGAACGGTTGAATTTGAACTTGGGAAAAAAAGGCAGGAATACAATCGGGAAATTAATTACTAATGAATGGATTGGTATGCCAACAAACCATCCAAAAGAACAAGGATAAAAAAAGGCCGCAAAAATATCAATGCAGGCTAACGCCCAAATCCTTTTAAAAAAAACAAAAAGACAGCCGCCATAAACACAGCCCCATCGCTCGTAGCCCTCATTTATGCGGCTTCTGCTTTTGGTTTTTTTATCTGCATTGCTAATGCATCTGCTTTCTTTTTTTTTCTTTTTTCTTTTGGAAATATTACTTAAAAAAATTACTACAATGAAAAATGCAAATGACAAGTTTGGAAATCGTAATGGTTCAGAAAATTTCTATGTTCATAATCTTTCAAAGATTCTTTACACAGATGGAGTGAAAGATATGGCAGAAAGCTGTGAGGCTTATTGGTTGATTGATTTAATCCTAAGCCATCAATACCATAAAAATGTAAACCTTGAACCCTTCCAAGTGTGGGATTTAAAACGTGTAAAGGATAAAGTATTTACAATCCTGGCTACAGATGGTAATCACAACAAAGTAACAAGTCAGGAAATTCCATTTAGCGATTTTCCTTATGACCTAGCGACTGTTTGGCTTGTAGATGGCTGTTTGATGCTGCCATGTGAGTACTAAACGAAGGCGGTTAGCAATGGCTATGGTGAAAACATAAAGCCCCGCCAGGAATGGCAGGGCTTTTCGGACAGAAAGAACAATGCTAAAACTTATTTTTATGCTCCGTCAACTTTAACTAATGACAGAGGATTAAAAGTTCCATTTTTCAAAGGATACATTTGACCATTTACTTCCTGGTAAAACTCTATACCAAGTACCAGAAACAGCGGGTGAGTGCTATTGGCTGTTACGGAATTTGACAGGTTTAAGGCAACGGTTGCTGTGGAATCCCATGGAGTAATTGCACCAGCTTGTGCATCCATCACATAGGTTTCATTTTCAAAATCAATCTCAGCACCAGCAGAAACCACTTTAAAATGGGTTGTACCGCCTGGAGCTGCAATCATGTTCTGTGGAACAAAGGAAGGAATACTAGCGATCAAAGTACCCGCTACACGGTCAATTGTGGCTATATAAGGGCTGTAAAGGGTAGTACCCAGTTTTCCCTTGATGTTAAACTCAAAGCCTTCCAGCAACTCTGCTTCACCGTCAATCACATTACGTTGACCACGGGGATTAGTAGCATCGGCCTTAACCACTTCTACCATTTTTTGAGTAAGACGACTAACCATTCGGCTGTCGGCTGAATTTTGCAGCATTGCACGGATTGAAGTTCTTAAAATCTTTCCGGCTTTACCAGCTCTCCCGAATTCTTCTCCGTTTTCTCGGGTCCTTTGAAAGTTAGGATCAGTTGCAATACGATCAGCAGAAACACCGCCTTTCTCCCTGGCTAAATCGCCATCTAAAGAAGTTTTGTAAAAGGTGATACCACCAAGGGTTCCTTTTAATTTGATAATACCTGTTTGCTTTGCCATACTTTAAAATTTAATGGGTTTTTAAATTGAATATTACATTCGACCATAAAATTACTTCGACATAACAGGGCTAAAAAATAGTCACTTCCGTTCCTGCCGTTATGTGCATATAATTCCATTAACTGTTGTTATTTCCTCTCAAAAAATAAAGTAAATTTGTAATAGCTTATCCGTACTATAAGCATGGATAAAGTATGGATAGTGTATCAAATGAATAATTGAAATGGAAAGAGTTTGTATTTATCCCAAGGACGTTCAGGTTGTAACTGGCAAAAGCGAAAGGTGGGGAAGGGAAGTAATCAAAAGGATTAAGGTTCACTTCGCCAAGCTACCTCATCAATTGGTTTCTATTGATGAATTTTGCCAGTACACAGGATTGCAACAGGAAAGCGTTATCAGGCAATTAAGGTAGTTTCATTAATCATTCAATGTAGCTGCTTAGGATAGATACACCCTCATTTAGACAACGTATTTGCACTTATTTGCTCTTTATTAATCGTTGGAAAATCTACCGATTTTTTAAGGTCACATTTGAGGTCACAAAATAAAAAAACAGTTATGATATTATCATAACTGCTTCATTTCTAAGTGGGAGCACACGGGTTCGAACCGCGGACCCTCTGCTTGTAAGGCAGATGCTCTAAACCAACTGAGCTATGCTCCCTTTTTATTTTGGGATGGCAAAGATAAGGGTTAAATGTTTTCTACAAAATTTTTTAAGAAATTAATTTAATTGCACCGCCGGTAACCTATACGATTGCCCATCATAAACAAATAATTCATCAATCTCAATGGTCCAATACCTGTAAAGCGGAGATTTGCTCAGATATTCTTCCACTTCAATTTTGCTGGCAGCATTAAATACCATCCAGCTTTTCTGGCTTTCCATGCTTACGGTATAGTAATCCAGTATATTTTTTTCAATCAGGCTGTTAATATAAACCCGGTGGCTTGGTACAAAAGTCATGAACTCATCGTCCATGTCAAAATGTACGGTAACCTGGTATTTGTTCAGTTGCTGATCGTTTATATTTTCCATTCTATAATATTTCTTTCCCATGCTTCATTATAAGGGGCTGTTATTTTTATATAATTATCGGTAAAGCCTTCCATCATACCGTTTTTGTTTTTTATTTCGAAAAGCACTCTACGGGTCTCGCCAATATGTGCATTGGTAAAGTATTGCATTTTCTGGTAACTCAAATTACGCAATGTTTTGTTTCTTTCATTTCTTACATGAACCGGCACAACAGGTTTCATATTTGCGGCCAAAGTATTGGTTCTTTCAGAATAAGTAAATACATGCAGGTAAGATATATCCAACTGGTGCAGAAAATCAAATGTTTCTTTAAAATCTTCATCCGTTTCGCCGGGGAAACCAACAATCACATCCACGCCAATGCAGCAATACGGCATCATGGTTTTTATAAGTCCAACACGTTCGGTATATAAATCTTTTTTATAACGCCGCCTCATCAAACCCAGTATCTTATCACTTCCGCTTTGTAATGGAATATGAAAATGCGGCATAAATTTTTTGCTGTTGCTTACAAATTCAATGATCTCGTTGGTAAGTAAATTTGGTTCGATAGAAGAAATTCTGAAACGTTCTATGCCATCAACTTTATCCAGTTCTTTAATTAATGAAAGAAAATTTTCTTTTTCTAAAACGGTGTTCTCAGCTATTTCCCTTTTCAGGGGGTTAGGGGGTTTAAAGTCGCCCAAATTAATTCCCGTCAACACAATTTCCTTAGCACCCTGCGCTGCAATGGCTTTTACATTGGCAATTACGTTGTTAATACTATCGCTTCGGCTTTTGCCTCTTGCCATTGGGATGGTGCAAAAAGAACAGCTATAATCGCATCCGTCCTGCACTTTTAAAAATACACGGGTACGCTCGTTAATGGAATGTGATGCTGTAAACTCATTCACATCTTCAATATCGCAACTGCAAATCTTGGCAGAATCGCCTTTGCTTATTTCTTTAAGATGCGATGCAATGTTGAATTTTTCGGCAGCGCCTAAAACCAGATCAACACCGGGAATGGCAGCAATTTCCTGTGGTTTTAATTGTGCATAGCAACCGGTAATAACAACCAAGGCCTCCGGTGCCTTACGCTGAATGCGGCGTACCAGCATCCGGCATTCTTTATCAGCATTGTCAGTTACTGAACAGGTGTTTATCACATATACATCGGCTACTTCGTCAAAATTTCTTTTTTCAAAGCCATCATTTTCCAGCAACCTTCCTATAGAAGATGTTTCGGAGAAATTGAGTTTACAGCCAAGTGTATGTAGGGCTACTGTTTTGATCATTAGGTGCAAAATTAATGAAAATGGAACGCAGATTACGCTGATTGGAAGGATTAACGCAGATTTCTATAAAATCAGTTCAGTACAATCATCATTCATTAACTTGCGATATGCTTAAAAAATACCTGCCATTTATAATGCTGATTGCTGCAGCGTTGTTATTGTTTTTTGTAAAGAAGAATCAACGCGGAAATAAATCTCAGACTGTTAGGACAGAGCAGACAGAAGATAAAATATCTGTACCTGCTGTAATACCTGCTGATGAAAAACAGGAAGAAGTTGAGGGTTTTAACCGCAATACAGATAAGCTCATTTTCAGTAAACACGCCAAGTGCAGGATGGATTGCCGCAAAATTGATGAATCGGAAGTTAGAGAGATATTAAAAAGCGGGAAAATCAACTACAAAAAAATTCAGAACGATAAAAGAGGTAAAACCTACCCGGTAGAAGGATTTACCCATGATAAACAGCATGTACGTATTGTTTTTGCGCCAAAAGATGATGGATTGGTGGTGGTAACGGTGATAGACCTGGATACCGAATGGTCATGCGATTGTAAATAATATAGCTCTTCGTAAATGGTTTCAGCATTAGTAGATTTGTAAATGTAGCAATCTTGTAACAAGAGACTTTCCGTTTATAAATCTTTACATTTCTTAAACCCAAAAACAGCTTAAATTTGTTTTTTACCGATTGAACAAAGTGCAATGAAGATAAAATCCATATTGGCAAAACCTTTTGCCGGTTATATATACAAGCAGATAAAAAAGGGGATGGAAACGGCTAAGGCTGATCAGGAGACAATTTTTAATCAGCTCATTAAAGTTGGTTCAAAAACTGTGTTTGGAAAAGATCATGATTTTGCATCCATCAAAACGTACGAGGATTTTATAAAGCAGGTTCCCCTTAGAGATTACGAAGCTTTTAAACCATACATAGAAAAGATAAAGCAAGGTACGCACAATGTTTTATGGAAAGGCCAGCCGATTTATCTTTCAAAAACCAGCGGTACTACCAGCGGCGTAAAATATATACCCATTACCAAAGATTCTATTCCCAATCACATAAATACAGCACGTAACGCATTGCTGTGTTATATGGCCGAAACCGGTAACACAAAATTCTCTGATGGTAAGATGATCTTCCTCAGTGGTTCGCCGGTTTTGGAGCGGGTTAGCGGCATACCTACAGGGAGACTGAGCGGTATTGTGAATCACCATATACCAAAATATTTAAGGGCTAACCAGTTACCATCTTACCCAACAAATTGTATTGATGAGTGGGAAGAAAAACTGGATAAGATCGTTGAAGAAACCATTAACCAGGATATGACACTCATCAGCGGAATACCGCCGTGGATGCAGATGTACTTTGACAGGCTTACAGAAAAGAGTGGAAAGAAAGTAGGAGCGTTGTTCCCGAATTTTAGTGTGATGGTGCAGGGCGGTGTAAATTTTGAACCTTACAAAGCAAAGCTTTTTGAAAGTATTGGTCGCAAAATAGATTGCATAGAATTATTTCCTGCAAGCGAAGGTTTTTTTGCATTCCAGGATTCGCAACATGCCGAAGGTTTATTGTTGAATACCAACAGCGGAATATTTTTTGAGTTTGTGCCAGCAGGGGAAATATTTAAAGAAAACCCAACCCGCTTAACTTTAAAAGATGTGAAAGTAGGAGAGAACTACGCCCTCATAATCAACAGCAATGCAGGTTTATGGGGATATAATATTGGCGATACTATTAAATTTGTTTCAACCGATCCGTATCGAATTGTAGTTACGGGCCGCACCAAACATTTTATCTCAGCCTTTGGAGAGCATGTAATTGGCGAAGAAGTTGAAGCGGCTTTATTACAAGCTGCAGACGAAGAAAATATTCCTATAACAGAATTTACTGTAGCGCCAAAAATTTCAACCGATGCCGGTAAAAGTTATCATGAGTGGTTTATCGAATTTGAAAATACGCCTAACGATATGAAAGCATTTTCAAAAAAAGTGGATGATAATCTACGTAAAAGAAATGTGTATTACGATGATCTCATTGGTGGAAATATACTGCAGCAATTAAAAATATCGCCTGTTAAAAAGAATGGCTTTATTAATTATATGAAAAGCATCGGTAAGCTTGGTGGACAGAATAAAGTACCCCGCTTAAGCAATGATCGTAAGATTGCCGAAGAGTTAGAGAAGTTTGTAGGTTGATGTTTATTATCCGTTAATCTAAGCTTAACATATTTTTTTGCTCAATGTTTTCAAAATAATATACTTTTGTACTGCTAAACACACAGGCAACAAATTGAAAAACGTACAATTACATATCCTAAAAACAAATTCTCCCGCCAGGGGTACACTGTATAATATGGAGTACCTGTTTGTATTTATACCCAGATGCCGACGTGGATGCTGATAGGACGAGTAGCTAAAACCTGCCCCTGTCAGTGAAAAAAATCTCCGAAATTCTTCTTCAACATTTTTTAATCATCTATTTCAATTTTTACAATTGGAAAACAGTAATATCATTATCAGGGTTGCAACTGCAGCCGATAGCAAATACGCAACATTCATCACTGATGAAATGGCCTCATCTGCAAAAGCCCGTGGTACAGGTATTGCCAAACGTTCACCTGAATATGTTGAGCAAAAAATACTGGAAGGGAAATCGGTGATTGCAGTAACAACTCATGGCCACTGGGTTGGCTTTTGCTACATTGAAGTGTGGGAGCATAATAAATTTGTTGCCAACAGCGGTTTGATCGTTTCTCCTGCTTACCGTAAAACCGGTGTTGCCAAATCTATTAAAAAACGGATTTTTGAACTAAGCCGTGAAAAATATCCCGATTCAAAAATATTTGGCTTAACTACCGGCCTTGCCGTTATGAAAATTAACTCCGATCTGGGTTACGAACCGGTAACTTACTCTGAACTTACAACCGATGAACAGTTTTGGGCAGGCTGCAAAAGTTGCGTTAATTATGATATACTCATGAGTAAGGAGCGTAAGAATTGTATGTGTACTGCTATGCTTTTTGATCCTGTAGATCATTATACGCCTGAAGAAACAAAACAGGAGTTTAAACAACATTCAAAATTGTACGAAAGGTTTATGCACATAAAGCAAAGTCGCATGCTTAAATTTTTACAAAAGAAAGAGGGAGGTGGTACATCAAAATCTTTGCTTCGTTATTTTTTTAATTTCTAAAATATATCAGGATGAGCAAGAAGGTTGTTTTGGGTTTTAGTGGTGGTTTGGATACAACTTACTGTGTAAAATATCTCACAGAAGAAAAAGGTTACGAAGTACATTCAGTAATTGTAAATACTGGTGGGTTTGACGAAGAAGAATTAAAAAAGATTGAAGCACATGCTTTCAAACTAGGTGTAAAGTCACATACTGCTGTTAATGCGGTTAAAAGTTATTACGATAAAATAATTAAGTACCTGGTTTTTGGTAACGTGTTAAAAAATAATACCTACCCATTAAGTGTTAGCGCCGAACGATTAAGTCAGGCTGTTTTTATTGCAGAGCATGTACAGCATTTAAATGCAGATATTGTTGCCCATGGCAGCACCGGTGCCGGTAACGACCAGGTAAGGTTTGACATGATCTTTAACATCATGATACCGGGTGTTGAAATTTGCACACCGATCCGTGATTTAAAATTAAGCCGCCAGGAAGCGATCACTTATTTAAAAGGCAAAGGGGTGGAGATGAATTTTGACAAATCGGTATACTCGATAAATAAAGGTTTGTGGGGCACCAGTGTTGGTGGTAAAGAAACATTGAACAGCAAAGGCATGTTGCCCGAAGAAGCCTGGCCAACGCAGGTTACAGAATTGGGAATTAGGAATTTAGAATTAGGATTCAGGAAAGGAGAATTATTTATTATTGACGGAAAAGAATACGGTCATCCAACAGAAGCTATTCAATATTTACAATCTATTGCTGGCCCGTTTGGCATTGGCAGAGATATTCATGTGGGCGATACAATCATCGGTATTAAAGGACGTGTTGGTTTTGAAGCAGCAGCACCGATAGTTATTTTAAAAGCACATCATGCTTTAGAAAAACATGTGCTTACCAAATGGCAATTGAATTGGAAAGATCAACTTGCTTTATTTTATGGAAACTGGTTGCATGAAGGACAAATACTGGATCCGGTGATGAGAGATATTGAATCCTTCTTTCAAAACTCGCAGGAAAATGTTACCGGTAAAGTTTTTGTTGATCTGATGCCATACCGTTTTCAAATAACCGGAATTGAATCTGACTATGATTTGATGAGCAGTAAGTTTGGTAAATACGGAGAAATGAATACCGGTTGGACGGGGGAAGATGTTAGAGGATTTTCAAAAATATTTGGTAACCAAACCATGATCTATAACGCCGTAAAACAAACAGCAGATGGCAAGTAAAATTAAAGTTGGTATAGTTGGTGGCGCTGGTTATACAGGTGGAGAATTGATCAGGATATTATTGAATCATCCGGCTGCTGAAATAGTGTTTGTGCACAGCAAAAGTAATGCTGATCATTTTTTGTACGAAGTGCATAAGGATTTGCGGGGCGATACTACTATAAAATTCAGTTCTGCTTTAAACCAAAAAATTGATGTATTGTTTTTATGTGTTGGTCACGGAGATGCAGTAAAGTTTTTGACGGAAAATAAAGTTGATGAAAAAATAAAAGTAATTGATCTTAGTCAGGATTTTAGATTGGGCGAAACAATTGGTAAAAGAAAATTTGTTTACGGTTTGCCGGAGTTGAATAAAACAGTAATAAAAAAAGCAAAAAATATTGCTAACCCCGGTTGCTTTGCGACTGCCATTCAATTGGGTTTATTGCCTTTGGCAAAAGCAGGCTTGCTAAAAGAGATTCATACCACGGGTATTACAGGTTCAACGGGTGCAGGACAAGGATTGAATGCAACTTCTCATTTTAGCTGGCGGGCAAATAATATACAGGCTTATAAAACGCTTTCTCATCAGCATCTTGCAGAGATTGGTCAGTCGCTAACTAAACTAAATTCTGCTGCTGATGTTGACCTGAATTTTATTCCCTGGCGGGGCGATTTTACAAGAGGTATCTTCATTAGCTCTCAAATTAAATGTGATCTGGAGTTGAAAGAAATTTCAAACCTGTATAAAAAATATTATGCTGCTGATCCATTTATTGTAATAAGTGAAGAGCCTGTTTTTTTAAAGCAGGTGGTAAATACCAACAAATGTTTTATTCAGCTTGAAAAAGTTGGAGGAAAGCTGGTAGTTCATTCAATAATAGATAATTTATTAAAAGGCGCCAGCGGTCAGGCAGTGCAGAATATGAATTTAATGTTTGGATTGAAAGAAACAACAGGCTTGAAACTAAAAGCAAATTATTTTTAGCATGAAATTATTTGATGTATATCCCTTAAATGACCTTGTAATTGAAAGAGCAATGGGCTCTTATGTTTGGGACGATAAGGGAGAAAAATATTTAGACCTGTATGGCGGCCATGCAGTTATCTCCATCGGGCATACCCATCCGCATTATATAAAACGATTGGAAGACCAGTTGCATAAAGTTGGCTTTTATTCCAACTCTATAAAAATTCCATTACAGGTTGAACTGGCTGAAAAACTTGGTAAGATATCTGGTAAAGAAGATTACCAATTGTTCTTGTGTAATTCTGGTGCAGAAGCAAATGAGAACGCATTGAAGCTGGCGTCTTTTTATAATGAACGAAAAAAGATTATCGCTTTTAAAAAAGGATTTCATGGCCGTACTTCTTTGGCAGTTGCTGCTACTGATAATCCAAACATCGTTGCACCGGTTAATGAAACGGATAATGTAATTTTTCTTCCCTTTAATGATGAGGCTGCGTTAGAAGAGGCTTTTAAGCAAAATGATATTTCCTCTGTTATCATCGAAGGCATACAGGGTGTTGGCGGTATCAATGTAGCAAGCGATTCATTCTTACAAAAAATAAGAAGCCTTTGCGATGAATACGATGCTGTATTTATTGCAGATTCAGTGCAGTGTGGTTATGGAAGAAGTGGCAAGTTTTATTCGCATGATTTTGCCGGAGTTGATGCAGATATTTATACGATGGCAAAGGGTATGGGTAATGGTTTTCCGATTGGAGCAATCTCCATCACTCCAAAAATACAACCCAAACATTTTATGCTGGGTACTACATTTGGCGGTAATCATTTAGCCTGCGCTGCTGCTTTAGCTGTATTAGAAGTAATTGAGAAAGAAGATCTGATCAATAATGCAAAAGCTGTTGGCAATTATTTGATAGAGGAGTTAAAAAAACTGCCAAATATAAAAGAAGTAAGAGGCAGGGGATTAATGATAGGTATTGATCTGCCTGATGAGTTGAATATGGTTAAAAAGAATTTATTATTCAAACATAAAATATTTACCGGTGAAGCAAAACCCAATGTTATCAGGCTTTTGCCGGCATTGAATATTACAAAAACCGAAGCAGATATTTTTTTACAGGCAATAAAAGTCGAACTGGACATGGTCTGACGTCACGTCTGACCATGTGCCAAATATTAATGCTGCTTTGAATTGAATGGGTTGAGTAAAGATATATAGTTGAAGAGTGCGACGCCACGAAAGTTAAATGGAAATTTTAAAGCCGGGAACAAAAAATAAAACTATAAAATTTGAAAAATTTTATCTCTGTAAATGATGTTGATAATATTAATGCATTGGTTGAACAGGCATTACAGTATAAAGCAAATCCGTTTGCAGATAAAGCTTTGGGTGGGGGTAAACGAATTGGCTTATTATTTTTAAATCCTTCTTTACGTACACGTTTAAGCACACAGGTAGCCGCAGCTAACCTTGGTATGGAAGCCATTGTTTTTAACGTAGATAAAGAGGGTTGGGCTTTGGAATTTGTTGAGGGTGCCATTATGAATGGAACAACTGTGGAACATATAAAAGATGCAGCACCGGTTCTTGGACAGTATTTTGATATTTTATGTGTACGTACTTTTCCTTTACTGAAAAACAGAGAAGAGGATTATGCAGAAATTGTCATCAGCCAGTTTATAAAATACGCCGGTGTTCCAATAGTCAGTCTGGAAAGTTCCACTCTTCATCCTTTGCAATCTCTGGCAGATATAATTACTATTAATGAAAATAGGCTCAAAATTCCTCAGCAAGCAGGCGGAGCAAGAAGGGGTAAGATTGTACTAAGCTGGGCTCCACATGTAAAAGCATTGCCGCAATGTGTTGCCAATTCTTTTGCACAATGGGTTGGAGCCTGGGGTGAAGCTGATTTTGTGATTACCCATCCAGAAGGATATGAACTGGATGGAAAATTTACAAAGAATGCAAACATTATCACCAATCAGGACGAAGCATTAAAAAATGCTGATTATGTTTATGTGAAGAATTGGAGCAGCTATAAGGACTATGGAAAAATAAATACGAATGATTCAGATTGGATGCTGACGAATAAAAAACTTGCAATAACAAATAATGCCAAAGTCATGCACTGTCTGCCTGTTCGTCGTAATGTTGAGCTGAGCGATGAAATATTGGATGGTAATAACAGTTTGGTTACACAGCAGGCTGGCAACCGTGTTTGGGCTGCGCAGGCTGTTTTAAGTGAAATTTTAAAATCAAGCTGATGAGGAAATTGTTCGTTATAAAGATCGGCGGAAATGTGCTTGATGATGCGGCAGCATTAGAATCATTCCTTAAAAAATTTGCAACAGTTGATGCACATAAAATTTTAATTCATGGCGGAGGAAAAATAGCAACATCTATAGGTAAACAATTAGGAATAGAACCAAACTATGTTAATGGAAGGCGTATTACTGATGCGGCAACCATCGAACTAGTGACGATGGTTTATGGCGGTCTCATCAATAAGCAACTGGTAGCAGCATTACAGTCAATGAGCTGTAATGCAATTGGCTTAACCGGTGCAGATGCCAATATTATAACTGCCAGCAAAAGACCGGTAGCAACAATTGATTATGGTTTTGTGGGAGATATAAACAGTTCGCAGTTGGCAGTTAACAGTTTGCGACTATTTTTAGATAATGGATTAGTTCCTGTTGTTGCGCCTTTAACGCACGATGGCCAGGGACAGCTTTTAAATACTAACGCAGATACCATTGCATCTTCCTTGGCTGTTGCGTTATCCAAGTTATATGATGTAAGGTTGATTTATTGTTTTGAAAAGAAGGGCGTATTGGAAAATGTTGACGATGAAACTTCTGTAATTACGCTGATCAATAAAGAAAAATACCAACAGTTGTTGGAAGAAAAAAAACTGGCGGACGGCATACTTCCAAAACTTGAAAATGCTTTTGCTGCAATCGACAGTGGTGTGCAGGAAGTGCTGATTGGAGATGCGAACGACTTGATTCTAAATATAACTGAAAATGCAATCGGTACTTTAATAAAATCGTGATAGATAATAAACCATACCAGGATGCAGTTGAGCTGTTGCAAAAATTAATTGCAACGCCTTCTTTCAGTAAAGAAGAAGAAAATACGGCTGCAGTTATTGAGGCTTTCTTTCAAAATAAAAATATGCCTTTTCAAAGGCATTTAAATAATGTTTGCTGTATCAATAGATATTTTGATGTTACCAAGCCAATAATTTTACTGAACTCACATCATGATACGGTAAAGCCAAATCCGCAGTACACTAAAGATCCTTTTTTACCTTTAATTGAAGACGAGAAATTGTATGGACTTGGTAGCAATGACGCAGGCGGATGTCTCGTTAGTTTAATAACTGCATTTTGCCATTTTTACGAAATGGAAAATCTGAAATATAATATTATCCTTGCTGCAACTGCCGAGGAAGAAATCAGTGGCAAAAACGGTATAGAAAGTATCTTATCATTATTACCAAAAATAGATTTTGCAATCGTTGGTGAACCTACGCTTACAAATTTAGCTATTGCGGAGAAAGGCTTGCTGGTATTGGATTGTACAGCAACAGGTAAAGCCGGTCATGCTGCAAGAGAGGAAGGTGAGAATGCAATTTATAAAGCGATGCAGGATATAAATTGGTTTCAAAATTTCCAGTTCCCAAAGGTTTCCGAAACATTAGGGCCGATAAAAATGTCTGTTACTTCTATCAATTCCGAGAACAAGGCACACAATGTTGTACCTGCTATTTGTAGTTTTATTGTTGATATCAGGGTTACTGATGCATACTCTCATGAGGAAATATTGGAGACAATCAAACAGCATGTACTATCAGGAATAAAACCCAGGAGCCTGCGTTTGCGTGCTTCAAAAATTGATAAAGATCATCCGCTGATACAAGCAGGAATTAGATTAGGGAAACAAACGTATGGTTCACCAACTACTTCAGATGCAGCGTTAATACCTGCGCCGGTATTAAAATGTGGTCCTGGGGATAGTGCAAGAAGTCATACAGCAGATGAATTTATTTATTTATCAGAAATTAAAGAAGGGATTTCAACTTATATAAAAATACTCGAACAGATCAACTCATAATTCATCATTCACAATTCATAATTAAAGATGAAACTCTGGCAAAAAGATAAAGCATCATTACAGGAAGTTGAAAAATTTACTGTGGGAAACGACAGGGAACTGGATATTTATCTGGCGCCGTTTGATGTATTGGGTTCACTGGCACATACAAAAATGCTGGAGTCGGTTGGTTTATTATCTAAAGAAGAATTGAACCAGGTAGAGGTTGAATTGAAAAATATTTATCAGCAAATACAGAATGGAGATTTCAAATTGGATGATGGAGTAGAGGATATTCACTCGCAGGTGGAATTAATGCTGACAAAAAGATTAGGTGATGTTGGTAAAAAAATTCACAGTGCCCGTAGCAGGAACGACCAGGTTTTGGTTGACCTCAAATTATTTTTAAGAGCAGAGATAGAAAAAACGGTTATTAATACAAAAGCCTTATTTGATCTTTTAATAGCGCAAAGTGAAAAGTATAAAGAAGACCTGTTACCTGGCTATACTCATCTTCAGCTCGCCATGCCATCGTCTTTTGGTTTGTGGTTTGGCGCTTATGCCGAAAGCCTGGTTGATGATCTCACAACATTGGAAGCAGCTTATCGGATAGTAAACAAAAATCCGCTTGGCTCTGCTGCAGGCTATGGTTCTTCATTCCCCATCAACCGGCAAATGACAACCGGTCTTTTGGGCTTCGATGATCTGAATTACAATGTGGTGTATGCACAAATGGGCAGGGGGAAAACAGAACGCATTGTTGCTTCAGCCCTGGCAAATATTGCCGCTACTTTATCTAAACTAAGTATGGATGCCTGCTTGTACCTTAATCAGAATTTCGGATTCGTTTCTTTTCCGGATGACCTGACAACAGGCAGCAGCATTATGCCGCACAAAAAAAATCCTGATGTATTTGAATTGATACGTTCACATTGCAACCGTATACAGGCATTGCCAAATGAGATTATGTTGATGACAAACAATTTACCTTCCGGCTATCACCGGGATCTGCAATTGATAAAAGAGCATATCATTCCTGCGTTTGAGAATTTAAATAATTGTCTGCAGATGGCGGGCCTGATGTTGAGTAATATCGAAATCAAAAAAGATCTGCTAAAGAATGAAGAGTATGCTTTTCTCTTTAGTGTTGAAGAAGTTAACAAACTCGTTTTGCAGGGAATTCCTTTCAGGGATGCATACAAAAAAGTGGGTGCTGATATCGAAGCTGAAAACTTTACCCATTCAACTTCAGCAATACATACACACGAAGGTTCAATCGGCAATCTCTGCAATAATGAAATCCAGACAATGATGCAAAATATTATACAAAAATTTGATTTCGGCAAAGTGAAAATTGCGTTACAACAATTATTAAGTTAGATTTGTCGCAATTATTTTCTATTACAATGGCCGATCAGTCTACGAAAAAACGCATTGCTATATTTGGTTCAACAGGTTCAATAGGTACCCAGGCACTGGATGTTATCCGTGCCAATACCGGTTTATTTGAAGTTGAAATATTAACAGCCCAAACAAATGATGAATTATTAATTACTCAGGCGCTTGAATTCAGGCCCAATGCGGTTGTTATAGGCGATGAGGCAAAGTATAAAAAACTGAAAGAGACGTTATCATCAACCGATATAAAGGTTTTTGCCGGCGAGGCTGCTCTTGAAGAAGTGGCCGATTTTGACACGTATGATATGATGCTGGCTGGCATAGTTGGTTTTGCAGGACTAAAGCCAACATTAAAAGCAGTAGAAAAAGGAAAAGCCGTTGGGCTTGCCAACAAAGAAACATTGGTTGTTGCAGGCGATATTGTAATGCAAAAAGCTATTGAAAAAAGAGCACCCATCATCCCTGTTGATAGTGAGCATTCGGCCATTTTTCAATGTCTGGTTGGCGAAGCAAGAAATCCGATCGAAAAAGTTATTCTTACAGCAAGTGGTGGTCCGTTTTTAGGCAAGAAACCAAATTTTTTGGTTAATGTAAAAAGAGATCATGCACTGCAGCATCCCAACTGGAGCATGGGAGCAAAAATATCCATAGACTCTGCAACTCTTATGAATAAAGGGCTTGAGATGATTGAGGCTAAATGGCTTTTCAATTTACGGCCAGATCAGATTGAAGTCGTTGTACATCCGCAGAGCGTAATACACAGCATGGTTCAGTTTGAAGATGGCAGCATTAAAGCTCAAATGGGCCTGCCTGATATGAAGCTGCCAATACAATATGCTATGGCTTATCCGGGGCGGATAAAAAATGATTTCCCACGTCTCAATTTTAAAAAATATCCCGCCCTCAATTTTGAGGAACCGGATGTTAAAACTTTCAGAAATTTATCACTTGCCATGGAGGCTTTAAACAAGGCCGGTAATATGCCCTGCATCCTCAATGCCGCCAACGAAATTGCAGTATGGGCCTTTCTGCGCAACCGTATTGGCTTTTTAGATATGACAGCAATGGTAGAAAAAACCATGGAAAACGTCACTTTCATTCAAAAACCAACCTTGCAGGAATATTTTGAAAGCGACGGCGAAGCCCGTAATTTTGCCGCTTCATTAATAAACCTGTAAAATTATTTTGAAACCGGCTCTTACCGCCATTTTCATTGGCGTTTATCCTGAGCGAACCCGAAGGATACTTTTCCAGCGAAATTGAACTTTAAACAAAAATTATTAAATGGATATTACTTTATTAGCAATAAACTGGCCCAGCGTAGGATATAAAGCAGCGCAATTATTGCTCTCTTTATCAATTTTAGTTATTCTGCATGAATTTGGTCACTATATAACTGCAAAATGGTTTAAATGCCGGGTTGAAAAATTCTACCTGTTTTTTGATCCCTGGTTTTCGATATTTAAAAAGAAGATAGGCGAAACTGAATATGGAATAGGTTGGCTTCCGCTAGGAGGGTATGTGAAAATTTCGGGCATGGTAGATGAAAGCATGGATAAAGATGCACTAAAGCAGCCTCCACAGCCATGGGAATTCAGAAGTAAGCCTGCCTGGCAGCGATTGATAATTATGATGGGTGGAGTTACCGTAAATATTCTGCTGGCATTTGTTATTTATGCCATGATACTCATGGTTTGGGGAGACAAAAAAATACCTGCCAGTTCTATGAAGTATGGAATACATGTAGGCGACAGCACCTTACTTAAAATCGGATTTAAAAACGGAGACAGGATAATTGGTGTAGATGGAAAAGAAGTGTATGATCTCGATCGTTTTAGAAAAAAACTAATTACAGCCTCACAGGTTGAAATTGAAAGAGACGGAAAATTAACAAAACTTGACTTACCTAAAGATTTTGTAGGTCAATTGATTGAAAATAAAAATCAAAAGCGTAAAGGTTTTATTGAGCCCCGTTTTCCCGCCATGGTTGCAGTAGTTTCTGATACTTCGGGAGTTTATAAAGCAGGACTAAGAAAAAATGATATTATTACTGGTATAGATTCAATACGGCTTCAGTATTTTGATCAGTTATCTGACATACTTGACACAAAAAAGAACAGAGATGTTACTTTAACGGTTAACAGACAAGGCCATGATACCAATTTTGTTACAAGAATAAACAGTGAGGGGCAAATTGGTTTTTTTTCCTACAATTCTCCAAAACAATGGGATAGCCTTGGATGGGTAAAGTATGAAATTACCAAATATGGATTCTTTTCCTCATTTCCTGCGGGGGTTAAAATGACAATTCAGGAGTTAAAAGATTACGTGGATCAGTTTATAGTAATATTTACGCCTGGTACCGGTGGTATTAAAGGCATCGGAGGTTTTAAGACTATGGGATCGATATTTGCACCAACGTGGGATTGGGAATCTTTTTGGCGAATGACGGCAATGTTTTCCATTATTCTTGCTTTTATGAACATGCTGCCAATACCGGCTCTGGACGGAGGACATGTAATGTTTACATTGGGAGAAATGATTACAGGTCGTAAGCCAAGTGAAAAATTTCTGGAGTATGCACAGATAGTTGGAATGGTGATATTAATGGCGTTAATGCTATATGCAAACGGAAACGACTGGTTTGGTTGGGGTAAATAATTTGTAACAAAAAATAGTATAACTATAAAAGAAAGCATCCGCTTTCTTTTATAGTTATAACTCAATTCCAATCTTTTTCATTAGTATAGATGCGTTCAGGCTTGTACAAATACCTTCTTTTAATTTATAATCAAAGTAAAGTTCTTCGTTGTTTACCTGCACATCAAAATGATAGTTTAAAATATTATCCGGATATTCTTCTTTCATCTTTGCCAGTTCAACATCGTGTGTAGCAATAATACATGCAGCATGGTGTTTAATCAGTTGCTTTATAAGTGCTGCAGAGCCTGTGTGCCTGTCTAACGAATTGGTGCCTCTCAAAATTTCATCCAGTAAAATAAATACCTTTTCATTATTATTCACTTTGTCTATTATGATCTTCAGTTTTTTTAACTCAGCATAAAATGTAGATGTACTTTCCTCCAGATTATCGGCAACACGCATGCTGCTTACAATCTGCACAGGCGATAAACAAAAATAGGCCGCACAAACAGGTGCACCCGCCATGGCTAAAACCGCATTTACACCAACACTACGCAGGTAAGTACTTTTACCGGCCATATTACTGCCGGTAACAAGCATTAATTCTCCTGAATGTTCAATCTTAATAGGGTTATTTACACAGGTAGAAGCTTTAATCAACGGATGTCCGATTTCTTTTCCTTCTATAAAAAAATGATCTTGTTTTAGAATAGGAAAACACCATTTTGGATGATTAAAATACAGCGTGGCTAAACTGCTTATTGCTTCAAATTCTCCCAGCATTGTAAACCAGTTTATTGTATGTTGATGGTTTTGTTGTTTCCATTTTTCCAGTGCAATAACCTGCTGAAGATCCCATTGTAAAAGAATATCCAGTGGGATAAATACAACAAAATTAAAACGCAGATCAAGCCGTTCTAATATTTTTTTTAACTTGTTAATTTGTGCTGATGCTTTATTTTGATGCTGGATAAATTGTTTTTGTAAATCCTGCAAAAACAAGGATTTAAAATTTGTCTCCTCAATAAGTTTTATGCTTTTGTCAAGAACTTCCAGTTCATCGGTTATTTTAGAAACCTGTTGATGTATACCGGTGACTTTTTTGCTTACATAAAAAGCAAACAGGCCAGCGGCAAGTAAAAAATAATTTCTAGTATAGTTGCTGACTATGTCCGTAAAGTTCAGAATCAGAACAGTAAATACAAGCGCCGGTACCAGAAACCGGACTAAAAGCCAGAATTTTGTTTTAGCAAAACTGTAATCTTCTTCAAACCATCTTTCTAAACGATCTACAGTATTTTTTTGAATTTTTTCTAAAGCGCCAAATGCCTGTAATTGCTGCCGCCACGTGGTTAGGGTTGATAATTCTTTAACAGCTTCCTGTCTTTTTAAGATCGTTTGATAAGGAGCCGGATTTAATAACCATTTTGCTAAACAATCGCTTCCCATTTCAGAATTTGTACGGTTTATTAGCTGAAAAAGAGAAGCACGCCCAAAAATATCAAGATCATTTGCATAAAAATGTTCTTTGGGTATATGTTCTGTTCCATCTTTAAAATGATAATAGATGCCTTCCATTGCCTTCAGTTCTTCTTCATTTATTGTTATCAGGTGTTTTGTGTGTTCAATTATAGATTTGTTTTTCAGGTCTGCAAATAACAACCAGATAAAAGCAAGTAAGAATAGAAATGAAGGAGCGGTTGCATACCATATTCCGTAGGGTAGTAAAAAATAGAAACTTGTAATGATGGCTAAAACTGCCATAAGTCTCAGCCATGCAAATCTTCCCTTTTTTTTGAGAAACTGGTTTAAATCGGTTTTCAGCGAGATGATTCTCTGTTCATAATATTCAGCAGGAGGCATATAATTGCAGGTTGATGATCTAAACTGCAAATTAAAGTTATCATTCGTATCTTAATCAATATCTTAGAAAAGATATTCGGTGTAGCAGGTCTTCCGATTCAGCATGGTTTTTTGAATGACGGTTGTTTTTATTAGTTGTTGAGTTAAGACGGAAAGGCAAAACACCTGATATGTGGCTAAGTTTTGTTAATTTTGTGGTTGCAAGAAAATCACGGATTTGGAAGATTTATGGGGCTGACCGGTTTTGACAGCATAGCTCTTTGTAAGTGTAAGCATGTACTGCGTTGCGTAATTAGCAGTTTAATCTGAATGCGAAAATTTTATATGGCAATACTCAGTATGCCATGGCTGCTTAATCGATAGATTAGCAC
>JBBQLS010000037.1:0-21640 GCA_038328115.1 Chitinophagales bacterium | reverse complement strand
GCCCAGGCAAACCATTTACGGGTAAATTTTGTAGCATCATCCTTATGAAAAGACTCGTGCATAAAACCGGTACCGGCATGTGTTTTCTGTAGCATATCCAGGCACATTTTTATTTCTTTATCATCAGTACTTGTTAATCCTCTCATAATAATACTCAGCGGCCAGATATAATCCATACCCACATGTGGACCACCAATACCTTCTGCGGCTTTGCCTTTGAAGAAGAAAGGGTTTGATTCTGAGAGAATTAATTTTCTTGTATTGGCGTAGATCTCTTCATTAACGGCAAGTTTGAGTTTGTCTAAATAAAAAAGACTTAAAAGTCCGGGTACATTCGCATCATCCATCATTAAATAATTACCAAACCCATCAATTTCATAAGCATATATTTTGCCGTAAACAGGATGCGGAATAATACCATACTCATTAATGGCTTTATTTATGACAGCCCGCAGTTCAAATACTTCACTCATAAAAGTCCGATTATTTTCAATATCCCGGAGCATTGCAAGTAATTGCCGTAGTGTTATAAGCATAAACAAATTACCCGGAATATTGAATGGATAAACAGTAGCATCATCGCTTGGTCTGAACATACTGTGAACTAGCCCGATCTTTTTAGTTGGATTGCCATAACCACCCAAGGGCACACTATCTGTGGGATTTGTTGTTTCACGCTGGAATTTATAGGAGCCGCTGTTCTGTAAACGTTGCTGTTCCTTAAATGTTTTGATTATCAGCCGCATCGCTTCACGCCAGTCGCTATCAAATACTGTCGCATCTCCGTCGGTGAACTGCCAATATCGAAAAGCCAAACGTATCGGATAACACAAACTATCAATCTCCCATTTGCGCTCATGAATGCCGGGTTTCATTTCCGTTTTATCATCTTTCCATTCGCTTATTTTTGTTTCATCTTTATAAAAAGCATTGGCGTATGGGTCTTTTAAAATACATTTTACCTGCCGGCTGATAACCCCTTTGATGAGTTCCTGAAGGTTTTTATCATCTTTCATCAATGGCAAATAAGGCCAAACCTGCGCCGCTGAATCCCGCAGCCACATGGCATCTATATCGCCGGTAATAACAAAAGTATCTGGCTTGCCGTTGATGATCTCAAAATCAACTGTGGTATCCAAAGTATTGGGGAAACAATTTTCAAACATCCAGGCAATTTCTTTATTGCCGGTATTTTTTTTAATATTCGCAATCAGTTTTTCAACAGCAGGACTTTTAAATTTACGCTGGTTTTCCGGCATTCTTACCACCGGAAAATCAGCCTGCCATTTTGCAAATGAATTGTTGGTCATTAAAAGCGCAGCAGAAGCCAGCGAAGTTTGCTGAATGAATTTTTTCCGGTTCATACCGTTAAGATAAAAAGAAAATGCATCCACTGTATAGCGGATGCATTAATAATTATTTATTCAACTGGTTATTCTACGTCCACCTGTTTTTTATTAACAGAGTTTTCACTCACTCCCATTAAAAATTTACGCTCACGTAACAGGTATCCATTTCCATGTTCGCAAAAATGTACTTTTAGATTTTCTATGCTGATGGGGTTGCCATCCGGTATATCTGCAATATTAGAGTGCATGATATCATGCCCGTCAACGATCATAACCAAACCGCTGCCGATGGCTTCCATCCTGTTTCCATCGGTGATGATCATACCAGTATCTTCTCCCAAACCAATACCAATACAGCTAGGGTTGGCCGCAACTGCCTGCGCCAGCCTGGCAAAACGGCCACGCTTTTCAAAATGCGAATCAAATATCACATCATCCATAAACCCAAGACCGGTTGTAATTTTCACTTCGCCTTTTAAATGTGCACGGGTTGCATTGCCTTCATATATCATGGTATTGCTCATAGCCATTGCACCAGCCGATGTTCCGGCAACAACAAAAGCAGCTTCGTTATTATAGCGGTCTAAAACTTTTTCTAAAAACACAGTGCCGCCAAAAGTGCTGCTCAGGCGTAACTGGTTACCACCACTGAACATTACAACATCACAGGTTGAAATGCGTTCCAGATACTCTGCATTGGCTGCATCAGCCCGGTTACGGATGTGCATTACGCCAATATTGGTGCAGCCAATTTTTCCAAAAGCATTTTGATAATTATCGCCTACTTCGTAAGGGATCATGCTGGCAGTAGTAATTACTTCAATACGGCACATAGGGCCGCCGGCTTCTTCAATAATACGGGTGAGGATTCCCAGTTCAAAAAAATTGAGGTTGTTGCGTTGGATTTTCCCGGTCTCTAAATCAGTTCCCTTATCTTCTGCTCCTCCAATCGCTATTAGTTTTCCTTTAGCAAATTGCATTGATCATTTTTATGATTAACACAAAAATAAGGGAAATCGTGTTCGAATATCCTTAAGTTGTTGTTAACCAATGTTGATAACATTAAATAATCAGCTATTTACAAATGCAGTAATTGCCTCTACCAGCCTGTCTAGGTTTTTGGTGCTGGTATAAACATTGGGTGTAATACGCACCCCGTTTATGTTTTCCCAAACAATGCCCACAGTATGTATCCTGTATTTGTCCCACAAAAAACTATCCAGTTCGCCGGGAGTTTTTCCATCCACACTTACCAGGCCAATAGCGCAACCAAATTCTTTTTTAAAAGAAGTATGCAGTTTTACTTTCGGCAGATCTTTCACCCGGCTCATCCAGTAATTTTTCAGGTATAGCAGCCGTTCTTCTTTGCGTTTTCCACCTATCATGTCGTAAAAATCAATGGCTTTGTCTACCGCTTCTTCAATAAAAAATGGCCTTGTACCCAAATGCTCAAACTTGCGGATGTTATCATCTTCTTTATCACCTGCACCAAATAATGGCCACACCGATTTTATTTTCTCTTTACGCACATACAGCAACCCTGTACCGATGGGTGCTCCCAACCATTTGTGCAGGCTGGTTCCAAAATAATCACAGTTAAGCTCAGGAATTAAAAATTGAAATTGAGCAAACGTGTGTGCACCATCAACCAACACATCAATATTTTTTTTCTTTGCTTCATCAGCAATTTTACGCACCGGTATTTTCTGGCCTATCCAATTTATCATGTGTGTAATGTGTACAACTTTTGTTTTGGCAGTAAATGCATCGGTATATTTTTTAACAAGATAATCTTCATCTTCGCTCGGCAATTCTAAATTTATCCAAACTAATTTTATCCCTTCTCTCTTCTCCCGTTGTCTCCAGGCGCCAATCATGTTTGGATAATCCTGTTTAGTAAGCACAACTTCGTCGCCTGCCTTTAATTCAATACCAAATATCACTGTCTCCAAAGCTTCGGATGCATTGCGGTGTAGTGCAATTTCTTCTGCACTGCAACCTGCCAGCTGAGCAAGATTTTTCCGCAATGGTTCACGGCCCTGGTCAACAATACGCCACATAAAATAACTGGGTGCCTGGTTGCTGATGTCGTAATTCGTCTTCATGGCATCGGCAACCGATTTTGGTGCAGGTGAAACGCCGCCATTATTAAGGTTGATGAAATTGGGCGCAATGGTATAAGATTGCTGAACATAATTCCAGAATTCTTCATCGCTTGCCAACTCGGATGGAGGAACCAACTCGCTCTTTTTTAAAGCTGATTGTAAATTACGGCTCCAGGCGGGCTGCAGTACATTGGCTGTAATTGCGGCGGCAGAAGCCATACTTATTTTTTGTAAAAAAGAACGACGATTACTCATTTGTGTAAATTTAGGCTCACCTCTAAACAGGCTGTTTTGCAATGTACAAATTTTGTTTTTTGCAAAGCAAGATGATTTTGGTAATTTCCAGTTTAGGGAGATTTGCCACAGAAGCACTGAAACACAGAAATTTTTTCTACGCCTATGTAAAAGTTGCCCAACGATATACAAGTACAAGTGAGTGACACAACGATGCTCAATTGAAAGCCCAAAGCTGGTAACCCAAAACTAAAATCACCAAACCCAAAACAGTTTTATTTATGCAGATTATTGAAATTAAAGTACTGAGAGGCCCTAACTACTGGAGCGTTCGCCGCACCAAACTGATACAGATGAAACTGGACCTGGAGGAAAAAGAAAAAATGCCTACCAATAGTATTCCCGGTTTTAGAGAGCGGTTAGAAGCAATGATACCTTCATTAATAGAACACCGCTGTAGCGTGGGAACCCGTGGTGGCTTTTTTGAACGGGTGGAAGAAGGCACCTGGATGGGCCACGTAATTGAACATATTGCTTTGGAAATTCAAACGCTTGCGGGCATGGATACCGGCTTTGGCCGCACAAGAGGCACGGGCAAAGATGGTGAGTACTATGTATGCTTTAGTTATATGGAAGAAGATGCCGGTATTTATGCCGCAAAAGCTGCTGTAAGAATTGCCCATGCACTCATCTTTGAAGAGGCGTACAATATGGATGAAGATATACAAAGATTAAGAGAGATACGGGAAGATACCAGGCTCGGCCCCAGCACCGGCTGCATTGTTGATGAAGCTGCAAAAAGAGGCATTCCATTTATCCGTTTAAATAAACATTCACTGGTGCAACTGGGTTATGGCGTGCATCAAAAAAGAATAAGGGCAACCATTGCAAGTACCACCGGCAATATTGCGGTGGATATTGCATGCGATAAAGAAGAAACAAAAAATTTACTGGGCGCTGCCGAAATACCGGTGCCAACAGGTGATGTTGTAAGAACCGAAGAAGGATTGCGTGATGCCATTGACAGCATTGGCTATCCCTGTGTGATAAAACCCATTGATGGTAATCATGGTAAAGGAAATACAACAAATATTACCGATTGGGAAATGGCGTTGAAAGCTTTTGAAGCGGCAAAGCATTATGGCCGTAGTGTAATTGTAGAGAAATATATTACCGGTTTCGATTTCAGGATTCTGGTAATTAATTACAAATTTATTTGTGCAGCTTTACGCACGCCGGCATCGGTTGTTGGTGATGGAAAAAATACCATTCAATATTTACTGGATGAAGTTAATAAAGACCCACGCCGTGGTTACGGACACGAAAAAGTACTTACACAAATTACCATTGACCAGTTTACACAAAAAATGCTGGATGAAAAAGGTTACAGTTTAGAAACTGTTCCTGCAAAAGACGAATTGGTTTTGCTGAAACCAACGGCAAACCTTTCTACCGGTGGCACCAGCACCGATGTTACCGATGAAGTACATCCGGCAAATATTATGATGTGCGAACGAATAGCAAAAATCATCGGACTGGATATTTGCGGAATTGATATTATGGCGACTGATTTAAGAACACCTGTTAAAGAAAATGGCGGCGCCATCCTGGAAGTAAATGCTGCTCCGGGTTTTCGCATGCACATTGATCCATCGGTTGGTTTACCACGCAATGTGGCCGAACCGGTTGTGGATATGCTTTTTCCGAAAGGAAGCGCAGGAACCATTCCCATTATTGCCATCACCGGTACCAATGGCAAAACAACTACCACCAGGCTTACTGCCCATATTGCAAAAACAGCCGGTTATAAAGTTGGCTACACCACCAGCGATGGTGTGTACATACAAAACCAGATGATGATGAAGGGCGATTGCACCGGCCCCATATCTTCAACTTTTGTTTTAAAAGACCCTACGGTTGATTTTGCAGTACTTGAATGTGCCCGTGGCGGTATTTTAAAAAATGGATTGGCATTTCAAAACTGCGATGTTGCAGTGGTAACAAACATCAGTGCCGATCATATTGGCTTGGGTGGTATAGATTCGATGGAGCAGATGGCAAAGGTAAAACAGGTTGTACCTGAAACGGTTTTTAACCATGGCTATGCTATTTTAAATGCCGATGACGACCTGGTGTACGCCATGAAGGAAGGACTGAAATGCAACATTGCATATTTCAGTATGGATGAAAATAATCCACGGATAAAAAAGCATTGTAAAGAAGGGGGGTACGCTGCTGTTTTTGAAAATGGCTACATTACCATCATGAAAGGCACCTGGAAAATACGGGTGATAAAAGTTAGTGAAGTGCCTGTAACCTATGGTGGCAAGGCATTGCACAATGTAATGAACTGCCTGCCTGCTGTATTAAGCACCTATTTTTGGCGCAATATTGAGATTGAAGATATTAAACTGGCACTGCAAACTTTTGTTCCGTCATCTACCCAAACACCTGGCAGACTGAACATGTTTCAGTTTAAAAATTTCCAGTTTTTGGTTGATTTTGCACACAATCCCGCAGGGCTCAATCTGCTTTGCGATTTTATAAGCAAACTGGATGGCGAACCTAAAGTGGGCATCATTAGTGGCACGGGCGATAGACGAGATGAAGACATTAAAGAACTGGGCCGCATTTCAGGCAGATCGTTTGATGAGATCATCATACGCCAGGATAAAAATTTGCGTGGCCGTACTGCAGAAGAAATTGTAAACCTACTGTTGGATGGTATTAATGAAACAAAGACTAAAGACATCCCCATCGAAATTATTTACAACGAAAAAGAAGCCATTATGCACGCTTACAACAATGCAAAGGCCGGCTCATTAATAACCATTATGTGCGATGTGGTTGCTGAAGCATTGGATTTGATAAAGGGGCTGAAGGAGAAGGAAGACGCAGAATAATGAACAAGGGGGAAAAATACTGAACAAGGAACAAGGAATTTCGAATTGTGATCGGAGTGCAAAACTTCAACGTTCAAAATTCCTTGTTCCTTGTTCTATATTATTTTTGGAGGCATTTTCTTCTAGAGTTATTTTTGCACTCTTCAACTGGGTTATTGTGTAACGGTAGCACTACAGATTCTGATTCTGTCTGTCTGGGTTCGAATCCTAGTAACCCAACAAAGGCCGGATATAAAGATAATGTTTCTTATATCTGGCTTTTTTTATGCGAAAAACTCCAGTTTTAAGCCTTCAAACCACTTCAAAATCCTTTTGGCTGAAAAGCCTTGAACCCTTATTTTTGCACTCCAAATAATTTTTTGGGTATCAAGCTGGGTTATGGTGTAAAGGTAGCACAACAGATTTTGATTCTGTTTGTCTAGGTTCGAATCCTAGTAACCCAACAAAAGGCAAATTAGCGTAAAGTCGATTTGCCTTTTTTATTTTTGCCAAAAGCCGCTCCCATCCTTTATATTGGAACAATGGCTTCATTCAGCCTGATGTTTCTATTGTTTATTCCGTTTAATGTTATTTTTGCAGGGCACATCTAACCTGTTATTACTCTTTTTCCGCTTTGAACACACTACAATACGCTGCAGTCATAAAACAATGCCAGAATCTGGAATATGGCTTTATAATTAAGTTTTTCCCGTATTATTTTAAACCCAAATTTTTTGCGTAAAGAAATATCAGGTATTTCAGGCTGCTATTTAAAAAATATTTCAAATACTCATTCAATACTACCATTCACTCAAAACGTCAATTATTTAAATATTCAGGGGATAGTTTTATCTTTCATAATTATGCAGTAACCACTGCGATAAAGATTCTTAATCATGATTTCATGGCGACACATACTGGCTGGTATCCTGCTCCTGATTTTTATGTGCACAAAGGCAGCAGGGCAATACACGCTTCATATTGTTGCTGCCGTACCTGCAAATACAAATGAAACCTTTTTAGCCGGCAATTTCAATGACTGGCAACCCGGTGATGCAAATTATAAACTACGTTTTCTCGATAATCAGCACAAAGAAATTTTACTCCATGATTTAAAGGCAGGTGTCTATCAATTTAAGTTTAACAGGGGCAGCGCAAATAACATTGAATGCATGGCAGTGGGAAACAAGAGTAAAAACCACAGCATTAATTTAAAGGGAGATACAAGTATCAACGTTACAATAGAAGCCTGGTCAGACGCTTATTTTAGCATGAACAACCTCTCAGACTCTTTACTGTACGAAGTACTTGAAACCAGGGCTGGTTATTATATTGAAATAAATTTAGACAGTAGTTATAAATATGCATTGCAATTATACAGGCAGGCACAAAAATTAAAACTCCCTTATAAAGAAGCCCGGGCTTTAGACTTGCAGGCTGCTGTTTTTAACAGCCAGGGAAATGGCGAAAAAGCATTGGCATTGTTATTTAAAAGCCTCGCTATTAAAATTAAATACAATGATTCCAGCGGTGCTACCGCTCTTACCTATTACAGTATTGCAAAAATTTACGAAGGCGTGCAGGATTTTCACAGGGCAAAAGAGAATTACCTGCAATCTGCAAATTGGATAAACAAAGCACATGAAATTTACAAAGCAGAGTCTTTTACAGCTATTGGCAATTTGTTTTTACGTGAAAACAAAATTGATACTGCTTTACAATATGCTGGTAAAGCAATTCAACTGGATAAAAATTACCCGGCAGCCTTGTTGTTAATGGGTGACATTAATGAGAAAAATGGGAATGACAGGCTTGCATTGGAAAATTATAAAGCTGCTGCCATTGCAGGCTTCAGATTTGCTCCCGGAAATCCCGTCTATGCAAATCCGGCCATTGTGTATAAAAAAATTGCTGGTATTTTCGACAAGGAAAATCAAACCGATTCAGCATTTTATTATGGCCGGAAAGCTTTCGCCATTGCTTTAGCTGTTAAAAACCCTGCCGTTATTATTGCCACCTGCGATGTTTTAATTAAACTGTTTGCAAAAGAAAAAAGATATGACAGTGCATTCACCTACCAGCAGCTATTGATTCAAAAAAAAGACAGTTTTTTTACCGAAGAAAAAGACAGGCAGATACATAATATTTATTACAATGAAAGATTTAGGGAACAGGAACTTGCAACACAGGATGAAAAGCAGCGTTCACAAATAAAATTTTATTTGCTAGGAGGGCTGGCATTATTATTAATATTAGCAGGTATTGGTTACAGGGCAAGAATGAAGTCGCGTTTTTTAAAGCAATTGGCCGATACGGAAATGCGTGCCTTACGGGCGCAAATGAACCCACATTTTATTTTTAACTGCCTGGCAAGTATTAACCGTTATATCGTAAAGAGTGATACCAAATCAGCTTCCGCCTATCTAACAAAGTTTTCGAAATTGATACGGCTGATACTGGATAATTCTGCAAATGAATTGATTAGTGTTGATGCGGAAATACAAACACTTAAACTGTACCTTGAAATGGAATCACTCCGTTTTGATGATTCCTTTGAATATGAAATTCAAGCCGACAGCATCAGCAGAACTGATAATACCGCTATACCTGCCATGATTATACAACCCTATGTTGAAAATGCCATCTGGCATGGTTTGTTACACTTGCCGGAAGTGGCAGGCCAGGATAAAAAAGGAAAGATCTGGCTTCGGTTTTTGCAGCAGGGTGATGATATGCTGACGGTAGAAATAGAAGACAACGGCATCGGCAGAAAGGGGGCCGAAGAACTGAAAAGTAAGGATATACTAAAAACGAAATCGTACGGAATGCAGATAAGCAAAGACAGGATTGGAATTATTAATAAGCAGCAGGATATCATGTCGTCGGTTACCATTGAAGATATGGTAGATGACAATGGAAATCCCACAGGAACTAAAGTTACTTTGCATCTTCCGCTGATTGAAATGTTTAATAACAGTTACAATACAAAAATAAAGTGATGATAAAAGCAGTATTGATAGACGATGAAAAAAACGCACTGGAAGTATTGGAATGGCAGTTGCACACCTATTGCCTTGATGTAAGCATTGCGGCAATATGCAACAATGCAAATGATGGTATTTCGGCTATCGAATTACACCGGCCGCAACTGGTTTTTCTGGATATTGAAATGCCAAAGAAAAATGGTTTTGAAGTGATACAATTTTTTAAAGACCCTTTCTTTGATGTGATATTTACCACTGCCTATAACCAGTTTGCTTTAAAAGCTTTTCGCTTTGCAGCGCTGGACTATTTATTAAAGCCGATTGATGCAGAAGATTTAGCTGCATCTGTTTTACGGTATCAAAAAAAACAATTAAACAATAATGCAAAAGAACAGTTTGAATTGTTGCTGCAGCAATATGCACACCCGGAACTGCTGCCTGCTAAAATCAGTTTTGCCACACAGCATGCCATACATTTTATAGTACCTGAAACTATTATTTACTGCGAATCGAACAGTAACTATACTACCCTTTATTTTATTGATAAATCAAAAATGGTAGTTTCCAAAACATTAAAAGAAGTAGAGGAATCACTGGTGCATTATCACTTTTACCGCATTCATCATTCTTTTATCATCAACCTTAAATATGTAAGCCGGTATTTAAAAAACGATGGTGGCTGCATCGAAATGACGAATGGCACACAGCTACCTGTGTCACGCCAGCGCAAGCAGGAAGTGATGCTGGTACTTACACAAAATAGCAGGTAACTGCTCCGCCACAAGTGCAGGCATTGATAACCTGTTACGGATAATTTGCAATTATTAATTATCCGAAAATATTTAACAGCATAAGTTTATTTCCATTGATTGTTTATTAAAATAAATTTGCATAAAAGGCAGTGCTGGCGTGATTCTTTCTGCAAAACCATCTCCGGCTAAAGGGGTAACAAAGAATTATTTTTCACAGGTTAACCACAAGCTTTTTCTTTCCGTATTTTTCTTCCAGCTAAATTATGCAGTTCGCTCATTTCGGCATACTGTTTACTCATCTGTAAAAAACGGGTCTGTTTATAATTTTACTTTAGCTCTGTAATTATTAATGATGAATTATATTATTAAAAACTAAAAAAAAATGTTATGAAATTACTAAACAAACTTCTACCTGTTTTCTTGTTATCAGTTAGCTTAACTGCCTGCAGCAAATCAAATGTTCCTGCAATAGCAAAAGATACTACAGCAGCTTTATTGCAAAGCAGTGATTGGCATATAACTACGCTAACTGTGGTTCCCGCACAAAATGGTGTTACCGATGTACTCGCCAGTTTGCCGCCGTGCTTACAAGATAATTTCTTTCAGTTTAAGGCTAGGGGCATTTTTAACTCGGATGAAGGGCCAACAAAATGTGATCCGATGATTCCCCAGATAGATACGGGTACCTGGAGCTATATTGAAAGTTTGAAGTTGCTTAATTTTTCTTCACGAGGCTGGCAAGGTAAAAAGTTGCACATAACCAATATTACAAGTAATACCATCAGTGGTACTGATGACAGGGTAGAGAATGGCGTTGCATATGTGTTTTCCATTACGTTGACCAGGCAATAGTATAACTGCCATGTACAGAAACTGGAGGTAAAAAAGTAAATATTTTTTATGAACCGGGTGGTAGTTTTTCAATTAAACTTCATTGGCAGTTTATCCTGAGCGCAGCTGAAAGGCATTCTTGTACATTTAATCAAATAGGAGCAAAGACCAACTCACTAATTTATTCCTTGCTCAATATAAGTTCTTCTGAATACCGTTGATTTTAGAAACTATAAAAATTTATTGTCATGAAAAAATATGTATCCATGCTGTTATTAATTGCTTCAATATGCAGCAATGTTATTGCACAAAATGTAGGCATCGGTACAACAACTCCGGCGCCGGCAAATAAATTACATGTACATAACAGTGCCTCCACAGATGTAAGTATAGGCCTGACTAATGGTTTAACCGGTGACGGAAACGCAAGAGGAGGCAGAATCAGATTCGTAAACAGCGATCTGGATTTTAGCAACAATGAACCTACAGGTTTAATTAATTTTTATACAAATAGTAGTAACAGGTTAACCATTGCAGCCAATGGCAATATTGGAATTGGCATAAATACGCCTTTAGCACTTTTGCATGTGGCGGAAAATAGTGTGTTGTTTAGCGCAGCTGGTTTACCTGGCAGTTTTGGTAATACACCCATCAGTGGTGCAGGAAGAAGAATGATGTGGTACGCCGATAAAGGTGCTTTTAGAGCCGGCTATGTATCTGGTCCAAACTGGGATAAAGATTCTATTGGCGTTTTTTCATTTGCTGCCGGTGATGATGCAAAAGCATACGGTAACCGTTCAATTGCAATAGGTGCACTTACAGCAGCAAACGCAGCCGGTGCCACTGCGGTGGGTTATCAAACAACGGCAAGCGGGCTTTATTCAACCGCATTAGGTTTTCAAACCACAGCAAGCGGGTCCATTTCCACCGCATTGGGAAATGTTACAAATGCCAGCGGCGATCAATCAACCGCAATGGGATTTGTTACCACCGCCAGCGGTGTAGCTTCAACTGCTTTGGGAAAATTTTCTACGGCAAGTGGTTATGTATGCACTGCTATGGGATACCAAACAACAGCAATCGGATCTTATTCTACTACAATGGGCAGAGCAACTGTTGCCAATGGCGATACTGCTACCGCAATGGGATTTAATTCAACTGCAAGTGGCAATACTTCTACTGCCATGGGATTTTTTACAAACGCAAGTGGTAACTATTCCACAGCATCAGGTTCCTTTACAACTGCAAGTGGTATTTCTTCCACAACAATGGGGGACCTTACAAATGCCAGTGGATTTTATTCAACAGCAATGGGTAAGATAACAACTGCCAGCGGATTTGCTTCATCAGCCATGGGTGAAAACACTGTTGCAAGCGGCAACAATTCAACAGCAATGGGGCAGTCAACAATTGCAAGCGGCAGCAAATCCACTGCAATGGGGTATGCCGTTACAACAAACGGTTTTACAGGTTGTCTTATCATCGGCGATGCCACAGGCATTCCTGCAACACCTTCCATTTGTTACCGTGCTAACGAATTTCGTGCAAGGTTCGACGGAGGCTATGCATTTTACAGCAATGCTGCAGGTTCCACCGGTGTCTTTATGGTAAATGGTTCCAATGCCTGGAGCTCGATCAGTGATAGCACTAAAAAAGAAAGATTTATTAAAACAGACGGAGAGTATGTGTTAGGCAGTATTAGTAAAATGCGGTTGGGGAGCTGGAATTATAAATCGCAGGATGCAAAGGAATTTCGCCATTACGGTCCTATGGCGCAGGAATTTTACAATGCTTTTGGGCATGATGCCATCGGTAAAATTGGTTCAGATACATTGATCAATTCTGCCGACATGGCCGGTGTTATGATGATATCTATTCAGGCGCTTGAAAAACGTACTGCCGAAATAGAAAAACTACAAAAAGAAAATGCGGCGCTGCATCAGCAGATAACATCGCTCAATCTTTCCATGACAGAAATAAAAAAGCAAATGGAGTGGTTAGCTAAAAAACAAGTTGATACAAACAGATGAGAAGTGGTGCACAAATAAAATATGCACCAGGTTGACTATGATTTTTTTAATATAATTGCTTTTCTGGCATACTATATTCTAAAACGCTCAGGGCAGGTAAAGGCAGGAGATCTTGGCAAGGAGTAATGGCGTCTGTTTTCCTGTGGTTATCTGGCTATTGAATTTTATAGCTTTCAGGGTTGTTCGTTAGAATTGGATCCTTTCAAAATCTCCTTTTTGTATTGGGAGGATGAATCTTCGCCATACTGGCGAAATTGAGAGGCGGATGACCTGCTTTAAGGCTGTTAATAATTCCGAAATTTTTGATTATAGAGAGTTAAAATGGTTAGAAAAATATGCGTGAACGGCAACTAAAAAGAACAAGCCGTAACTTATTGTTCTTTTTTTGTGCCTCCCAGTACCGTAGACTAACCTCAGTGAATCATTCCTACAACCTTGTCCATTTTTCAACATCAAAAAACTGAGATAAATTATTTACATCCGGGCAAATTTTTATAAGATTTTTGGGACGGTAATCAGTCCTTTTCTGCAACCTCCTGTCTATTTTTTTGGTGATAATTTTTATAACCCAATAACCTTGGTAAGATACTTTTCGTAAGGCAAATTTTGGAAATGCCTCATTATATTCTAAGCATAATAGATTTTATTTAACCAATTCGGTTATCACCTTACCCACGCACCCGCTTGGCATTTGTATATGCAGCATCGCAGCAATCGTTGCTGCAATATCCGTCATGTAAGTTTCACGGTTTGTCTTACCGGGTTTTACACCCCAGCCAAAAAACACACAGGGAATATGTGCATCATAAGGATTCCATAAGCCATGCGTGGTGCCTTTTGTACCGCCATCAAAATAGCCGGGCTTCAGGGTAAACTGAATATCGCCACTTCTTTTATTATTATATCCGTTGGCCAGCATTGTTTTTTGTGGTTCTGGTAAAGTGGTCAGTGCCAGTTTATCTGTTTCAAACGCGGTGATGATGAACGGCTTTGCTTGCAACGTTTTAATAACTGCTTTTTTTACCGCCGCAACATCTTTACCCTGTTTTTCCAATTCATTAATGTTGAGATAAACCTGGTAGTTTTGCAAACTCTGTACAACGTTACTTATTCCAAAATCTGCCGCAATCATCTGGTTCAACTCTTTTTTTAAATCGCCATCTTCAAAATTACCACCGGGTATTTTATGCTCGGCTAAAAAAGCCGGAATATGCGCCACAGCATGATCTGCCGATAAAAAAATGGTATAGTTACCTTTTCCCAGTTTAGCATCCAGGTACTGCAAAAAATCAGCTATATCTCTGTCTAACCTCAAATAAGTATCTTCTATTTCTACAGAATTGGGACCGAATGCATGACCAATATAATCAGTTGAAGAAATACTTACGGCCAGAAAATCAGTAACGTTATTACTGCCAAGTTTTTCATTTTCAATGGCAGCTTTTGCAAAATCAAAAGTAAAAGTATTTGCAAAAGGCGTTGTGCGGAACGATTCGTATTTAATATTGTCCGGTATGGATGAAAGTTTATGCGGAAAAGTTACAGTTGATTCTCCCTTGATCGCATTTTCATAAGGCTCATCATCAGCAGTACTCAAATCGTAACTGCTCATGGGTAAAATGGTTGTCCAGTCTTTACTCATGTAGTTTCCGGCAACATCTTTACCATTAAACTGATCTACCCATGTTGGTAACGCATTCATGTAATGTGTGCTGCTGATCCATTTGCCGGCATCATACCAATAAGCCGCATTGGCACTGTGGCCTGCAGGCAAAATAGCGCCACGGTCTTTTAATGCAATACCAATAACCTTACTTTTAAAATTATTACTCAACCGCAGTTCATCAGTTATCGTAGTTACCCATAAATTATCCGGACTCATTTTACCTGCCTTGCCGCTATTACCAACTGTTGCAACGGTTGAATCATCGGTACAATAAACTCCCTTTCCTGTTTTTCTATCAAACCAGTTATTACCAACAATACCGCTGATGGCTGGCACACTTCCCGTGTAAATGCAGGTATGGCCTACCGCGGTGTAAGTGGGCACATAAGGTACCAATGTATTTTCAGCACTAAAACCTTCCTTTAATAAACGTTTAAATCCGCCCTCGCCGTAAAGTGTATTAAACCGGTACATATAATCCCAACGCATCTGATCAATAACCAACCCCACTACCAGTTTGGGTTTAGTTGTTTGTGCAAAAGCTGCTATTGTAAAAAAATAAAAAGTAAAAAGTAAAAGATATTTGCGTAGCATATTTAAACATTTTTGCAAAGATACCTGATAAGCTCATTATTTTATATGAATAGCCATGTTATGCCAATGTTATGAGTTTTGCAGCCAATGCGTTATTTTTGCAGCCTCACCCCAACCCCTTCTCCAAAGGAAAGGGAACTGGAAGATCGAAGCATAGATTGCCCCAGAGGTGAACAAAATCTAAAATCGTAAATCTAAAATCTAAAATACGCATGGATGTTTTTGAAAAATTAATAAAAGATGGCGGCCCAATTGGTCAGCACATGGACAGAGCCCACGGCTATTTCACTTTCCCGAAACTGGAAGGCGAACTGGGACCAAGGATGAAGTTCCGCGGAAAAGATATGATTGTATGGAGCCTGAACAATTACCTGGGACTTGTTAATCACCCCGACGTACGCAAAGCAGATACCGAAGCCGCAGCCAAATACGGCATGGGCAATCCAATGGGTGCAAGAATGATGAGTGGAAATACCGCACAACATGAAGAACTGGAAAAAGTAATCAGCGAATTTATAAGCCGTGAAGATACCATGCTTTTGAATTTTGGCTACCAGGGCATTATGAGTTGTATTGATGCGTTGGTAAACCGCCGCGATGTAATTGTGTACGATGCCGAAGCACATGCCTGCATTGTAGATGGCGTGCGCCTGCACATGGGCAACCGCTATGCATTTAAGCACAACGATATTGCCGATTGCGAAAAACAATTACTACGTGCAACCGAACTGGCTTCTAAAAATGGCGGCGGTATTTTATTAATTACCGAAGGTGTTTTTGGCATGGATGGCGAGCAGGGAATTTTAAAAGAAATCTGCGAACTGAAAAAGAAATACGATTTCCGCATTTTAATTGATGATGCACATGGTTTTGGTTATATGGGGCCAACCGGTGCCGGTGCGGATGAAGCACAGGGTTGCCAAAAAGATATTGATCTGTACTTTTCAACCTTTGTAAAAAGTATGGGCAGCATTGGTGCCTTCATCAGCGGACCAAAAAATGTGTTGAAATATTTACGCTACAATGTACGCTCACAAATATTTGCCAAGAGTTTACCATTGATGATTGTTGAAGGTATGCTCAAGCGCATGGAAATGGTAAAAGCAATGCCCGAGCTACGTGAAAAACTTTGGTACAATGTGAAAAAATTACAAACCGGTTTAAAAGAACGTGGTTTTGATATTGGCGGCACCAACAGTCCCGTTACACCCATTTTTATGAAAGGTGATGTGCCTGAAGCCACACAAATGGTGATGGACCTGCGGGAGAATTACCATATTTTCTGCAGCATTGTTGTCTATCCTGTAATACCAAAAGGCGATATCATTTACCGTCTTATACCCACCGCCGCACACACCGATGCCGATATTGATGAAACACTAAAAGCATTTGAAGAAACAAAGAAGAAATTAGATGCCGGTGCTTATAAAGCTGCTGATATACCGGATATGGCGGAAGCGAATTAAGAATAAATTTTTATAAAATTATAATCCCGGCTTTTTTAGGTCGGGATTTTTTGTAGGAATTCGCCTTGTTGCGAATTCTATGGAACACGCCTTTCGGCGAGTCCCTGCTTTAAATAAAATTTTGTTCCTTTGGTAAGTACTTTGCAGTAAATAAATTATCACAAATGAAATACATCTTAATAATCATCCTGTCAGCTTTATTTTTTTCCTGCAACAATACCTCAGACAAAAATCAGGTTTTACAAACCCGTATAGATAGCCTGGAGAAAAAAATTACCAATACCTATAAACCAGGCTTTGGCGAATTTATGAGTGGTATTCAGTCGCACCATGCCAAGCTTTGGTTTGCCGGGCAAAATAAAAACTGGAAGCTTGCCGACTTTGAAATTCATGAAATAATGGAATCCATTGCAGCTATTCAGCAGTACGAAACCGAAAGAAAAGAAAGCCAGTTGATTGGAATGATCAATCCTGCTATTGACAGTGTTACCAATGCCATCAACCAAAAAAATACAGCATTATTTAATAGTAGTTACAGCTTACTTACAAATACCTGCAACAACTGTCATCACGCAGCCAACTTCGAATTTAATGTTGTAAAAATACCTGACATCCAATCATTCAGCAATCAGGACTTTAAAGTACAGTAGCAAAACTGCCCGATTATGAAAATCATCACCTGGAACTGCAATATGGCTTTCAGAAAAAAAGCGGAATTTATCCTGGCTCACTCGCCGGATATTCTGGTAGTTCCGGAATGTGAGCATCCCGATAAATTAATTTTCAATGCAAATACACAAAAGCCAACCGATATGCTTTGGTTTGGTGCAAATCAACATAAGGGGCTGGGCATTTTTTCATACAGCAACTTCCGGTTTAAACTATTGCTTAATCACAATCCCGAATTAAAAATGATCATTCCCATTGCGGTAACCGGCGGTGATTTTAATTTTACACTTTTTGCCATATGGGCCAATAACCCCAATGATCCTGACGGACAATATGTTGAGCAGGTTTGGAAAGCCATTCATCACTACGATAAAAAACTAAAACGCAAACAAACCATGCTTGTCGGCGACTTTAACAGCAATAGCATCTGGGACAGGAAATACCGGGCGGGCAACCATTCAAATGTAGTTGCCCACTTAGAAAAAAAAGGCATTTGCAGTTGTTATCACATACATCATAAACAGGCGAAGGGCAAAGAGCAACACCCTACTTTTTATTTATACCGCCACCTGGATAAACCTTATCATCTTGATTATTGCTTTGCCTCAGCCGACCTGGCTGCTAAAATTGAATCAGTAGAAATTGGCGAGCATGCATTCTGGAGCCAATACAGTGATCACGTTCCGGTTATGGTAACATTTGCTGCAACCTGAATAAATATGTAGTTTTGGTTTAATTTTTAAACCATGAGAACAACTGCTTACCTCGTACTTTTTACAATCCTTATTACTTTTCAAAGCTGTTTCGAAATTATTGAACAGGTGTTTTTAAAAGCCGATGGTTCAGGCGATTTTCAACTGGTGCTTAACATGAGCAAGAGCAAAACCCGACTCAACTCTATCATTAAAATGAAAACGATCAACGGGCATGATGTACCATCCAAAGAAGAAATAAAAAAGAAGGTGGCCGATATTGAAAAGACATTAAGTAAAACAGCGGGCATCAGCAATATAAAAACAACAACCGATTTTGATAATTATATTATGAGCATAACCTGCAATTTTAATAAAGTAACACAGATTAACAACGCTGTTAAAAACATTTATTTAAAAGAAGATCCAAAAGGCAAAGTATCTGAAAAAATATATGACTATGACCAAACCGGTAATGTATTTACCAGGCTCAATTTATTTTCTTTTAAAGATGAGTACAAAAAACTGAGCAATGCCGATAAAGAAATATTTACAACAGCCAACTATACTTCCATTTTTAAATTTGAAAATACAGTTGTGGCTGCATCAAATAAGGATACTAAAATTTCTCCCAGTAAAAAAGCCGTCATGCTTAAATTAAACGCTTTAGATATTGTTTCAGAAAAAAAATCGATAGAAAATAAAATAACCTTAACTAAATAATATGAAAAAAATCACCCTCGCCCTGATACTGTGTTGTGTGGCTTTTACTGCAACCCATGCACAGGATTTTTTAAACCTCGTTCCTTCCAATGCTACGGTGGTTATAAAATACGCCGGCAATAATTTCAGCAAAACACTGCCAATTGAAAAGTTAGACCATTATGGTTTTATTAAAAATGACCTTTTTAAAACCCTCCATCTTGACAACCGCACATCTTTAAAAAACATAGGAATTGATTTTGGGCAGAATTTTTACCAATACATTTCTATGGATGATACCTGCATGAGTTTCGTCTCGCTGCTTAACATTAAAAATGAAGCCCGGTTTCTGAAACTCATTAAAGCAAATTTTGGTTCATCGCAAAAAATAACAATAAAAAACGGGTATAGTTTTATGCCGGTTTCCGAATCGAGCTATATTGGCTGGAATAAGGACAGGGCTGTGATAGTTAACAGCAGTTATCAAAACAGGGAAAGCTATTTTTCTTATTACACAGAAATGAAACCGGCTGATACAATTGTTGTTTACGCCGATAGTACTGTTGCGGAGGAGAAAAAAGAAGACATCATAGTTGCACCACCTGTTGCAGATACAGTGATAGAAGTAGTTCCGGAAGAAAAAACGGAAGAGATGAGACAAACCGAAGACTCGTTGCAGCACATTACAGACAGCATCTACAATTTGAAATCGGAGTTGTGGAGCCAGCAGCAGGACATGATTGCTAAGAAACAACAGCAGTTTGCAGCAGCAAAAATAATCAGCAATTCATTTTCAGGCAATATAAACTCTATAAAAAATGAGCCGGGTTACCAAAAGATAATTGACCCCGTGGCAGACGTAAGTGCATGGTTGAAAACAGAAAGTATTTTCTCGCAATACTCAAATTATTTTAACCGGGGAGCTTATGGAATGCTGAGCAGGACAGCATTCACCAATACAGACACATCTGCAGATTTTAATACTGCGGTAAACATGTATTTTGATAAAGATAAATTACGTATGGAAAGTAAATCTTTTTCGGCTGATGCAAAAATGAATAATCTGATGCTGAACGTGATGAACAGCAACCAAAGCACAAACCTGTTAAAATACGTGAACCCAGGCAACATCGGTTATTTCTCCATGAGCATTAATACCGAAGCCATGGTGAATTATTACTACCCGTTAATGAAAAAATACATGAGCAACATGCAATACATGAGCGACTATGCCGATCTGGTTGATGTGTATATTGACTTGCTTCAAATAATCATTGATGAAAAAGGAATCGCCGAATTATTGCCGGGAAATTATATGTTTGTGATGCATAACATGAAACCCCAGATAGTTGATTATACAGATTATGAGTATGATGCAGAATACAACCGGAAAGAAGTGAAAAAGACCAAGAAAGAACTATCCCCCGATTTTACTTTTGCCATGGAAACCAAAAAAGAAGGTTTTATGCAGAAGATAGCCAACCTGCCGGTAAAATATGCAAAAAAAGAAGGCTTTAATTATACTGAAAAAGGCGGTTATTATGAACTGGTTTTCGACACTGGTAAATACCCGCTAAAAAGTTTATACTTTATTGTAAAAGATGGTAAAGCCATTGTTACCACTTCGAAAGAAGTGATTAATATGACGCTCAATAATACGGGTTATACAACTGATGCTGAAACTAAAAATAGTATTCTCAACAACAACTATTCCCTCAACATAAATACCAAACGCCTGATAGAAAAACTGGACACACAACTCAGCAGCGATGTAAATAAAAAAATAACCGACTATCTGAAAAACAATATGGGAGACCTGAAGATGGAAAGCAAAGTTATAGATGGCATGGTGCAAAGTACCACCACTTTAAACATTAAGGGCACCCACAATAACAGCCTTGAATTTTTCTTTGATATGATGGAAGCCATTAACAACATTATGGAGCAGGACAAACAGGAAAAAGAGAAAAAGCCACTTTAGAAAATGAGCAAAAAAAAATGGGCATTATTGGTATTGGCCGTCTTGTTGGTATTTGCCTATATAAAACTATTTTATAAAACCTACAACGAAACAGAGGTACCTAAAAGTGCGGATTGTATTGCGGTAGTTGATGTAAAAAGGATAATCAATACCGCCATCTGGAATTATATAACCACGCCCAGCCAATGGAAGATTGGAAAGCTATTCTCTAAAAAAAGTGATAGACTAAGCCTGAGTGATATGTTTGTGCTACCCGACTTTGTATTTGCTTTTCATGCAAAAAACCAGCCTGCCAATATTTGGTACACATTGCTTAGCATAAAAAATAAAACAGATTTTGAAAAAGGACTTGTACAATTTCAGTTTGAAAAAATAAATGATTACGAACACGTAAACAAGGATTGGGGCATCCGGTTTTATATACATGACGATAAAGTTCTGGTAACTACTGCGGCTGATACAGGGTATTTAGCATCAGTTGCCAATGAGCTCTTTGTTAAAAAAAGTTACATATCTAAGGCGATCCTTTCAAAAGCCATTAATGCAAAAAGCCACCTGGCCGTTTACATAGCAGCAAATAGCTTTTTGCAAACAGAAGCTGTTATTACTGCCAATTTCGATAAGAAAAAAATTGAAATTGCGGGTGAGATAACACCGGGCAAGCAGTATGTTTTTGCCGAAAACAATTTCAGTTACAGTTCTG
>JBBQLS010000036.1:0-22127 GCA_038328115.1 Chitinophagales bacterium | reverse complement strand
CCAACTGTTACCACCACGTATTGGGTTCGCATTGAGAACACTGCCAGTCCTTGTACAGCAAATACCGGTGGATTAACAAAAACCATTACAGTTAGTCAGCCATCAGCAGCACCTACCAGTGTTACAGGGCCAGATATTTGTAATGGATCATCAACCACGTTAACAGCGGTTGGTGCTACATTAGGCACCAGTGCAAATTATCAATGGGGTATGGGTGCTGTAGTAGGTACCAGCCCAATAGGCGGTGCAACCAATCCAACCTTAACCGTATCACCCACTGTTACAACAACGTATTGGGTTCGTATTCAAAATACTGCCAGTCCATGTACAGCAAATACGGGTGGCCTTACAAAAACAATTACTGTCAGTCAGCCATCGGCAGCACCAACCAGTGTAACCGGTGCAGATATTTGTAAAGGGAGTTCCACTACCTTAACAGCCATTGGTGCCACTTTAGGCACCAGTGCTAATTATCAATGGGGTACGGGAGTTGTAGTAGGTACCAGCCCAATAGGCGGGGCTACGAGTTCAACCTTAACCGTATCGCCAACTGTTACAACAACGTATTGGGTACGAATAGAAAACACTGCCGGCCCTTGTACATCAAATACCAGTGGCCTGACAAAAACCATAACAGTAAGTCAGCCATCGGCAGCACCAACGAGTGTAACGGGTATAGATATATGTAATGGGTCTTCTACTACCTTAACAGCAATTGGTGCTACTTTGGGTACGAGTGCCAATTACCAATGGGGAACCGGTGCTGTAGTAGGTACCAGCCCAATCGTTGGTCAAACCAGTTCAACCTTAACTGTATCACCAGCTGTTACAACAACCTATTGGGTTCGAATAGAAAATACTGCAGGCCCTTGTACAGCAAATACCAGTGGATTAACAAAAACAATAACAGTAAGGCAACCATCAGTTGCGCCTTCAAGCATAACCGGTGCCGATATTTGTAATCCAGGGTCAACTACCTTAACAGCGGCTGGCGGTACACTTGGTACCAGTGCTAACTACCAATGGGGAACAGGAGCTGTAGTAGGTACCAGCCCAATCGTTGGTCAAACAGGTTCAACCTTAACCGTATCACCAGGTGTAACAACAACCTATTGGGTACGTATTGAAAATACAGCAGGACCTTGTTCACCCACAACGAGTGGTATAACAAAAACAGTATCGGTAAATCAACCATCATTAGCACCTACCAGTGTAACCGGTTTAGATTTTTGTAATCCTGGTTCTACCACATTAACGGCTTTGGGTGGTACTTTGGGCACCAGTGCCAATTACCAATGGGGTACCGGCGCTGTTGTAGGCACAAGTCCTATAGCAGGTGCTACCAGCTCAACATTAACCATATCACCAACCACTACAACAACCTATTGGGTACGTATTGAAAATAATGCCGGCCCTTGCTCACCAACCACCGGCGGTATCACCAAGGTAATAACAGTGAGTCAGCCTTCTGTTGCTGCAACATCAGCTGCCAAAAATAAAAACAATATTTGTCCGGGCATATCTGTAAACTTATCTGTAGTAGGCGGTACGTTGGGTACCAGTGCCAACTGGAAATGGTACACCGGTGCCTGCGGTACAACATTGGCAGGTAGCGGTACATCCTTATCGGTTACACCATTGGTTACAACAACCTATTGGGTAAGGGCAGAAGGTAGTTGCAATACAACTTCATGTCAGGCTGTAACTATTGCAGTTTCCTGCAATATTGATAAAGACAGGGATGGTATACCTGACTGGGTTGAAAGTAATATAACCGCATCTTTCCAGGATGCCAATAGCAATGGTCTTATTAATGCCTACGACCCTACTTATCCCGGATTTGTAGATAATAATAATGACTTTATAAATGATAATTTCCAGGCCGATGGCGATTCAGATAACGATGGCATACCTAATTACCTGGACACAGATTTTGCCGGCCGTGTTGATGTAAACAGCGATGGTATAGATGACAGGTTTGATACAGACCTGGATGGCAAAATAAATATGATCGATCTGGATAGCGATAATGATGGCATACCCGATGTGGTGGAAGCTTATGGCGTGGATACAGACGGCGATGGTAAAATTGACAATTTTGTGGATGTTGATGGAGATGGTCTTTCGGATCAGGTTGATGCAAATCTGAGTAGTGCATACAATTCCGGCTTAGGTCTTTCTAAACCTGATTTGGATGGCGATGGAGTACCAAATTATCTTGATCTGGATAGTGACAATGATGGTATACCGGATATTGTTGAATCGGGAGCACCAGATACAGATAACAATGGTATGGTTGATGGGTTTACAGATGCAAACGGGGATGGTTTACATGATGGGTATATTAATGCAACCGCATTATTAAAAACCGGACCAGATACAAATGGAGATGGTAAAGCCGACAGTTATCCCTATAAGAATATGGATAGGGATTTCCGACCCAATGCTTATGATATAGATGCTGATGGAGATGGAATAGTGGATGTAATTGAAGCAGGATTACCTGATGTAAATTTTGATGGACGGGTAGATGGCGTTATAGGTGCCAATGGCTGGTCAACATCTGTTTCTGCATTAGTAGCTTTAAATTTAAGAAACAGTGATGCAGATGGCAAGCCTGATTACCTGGATATTGATTCTGATGATGACGGCATACCGGATAATATAGAAGGACAGACAACAGCAGGCTATAAACTGCCTACATTAACAGATGCCGATGGAGATGGATTGATGCTTCCTTACGATAACACTCCTGCAGCTTTTGGTGGCTCGGGTATATTGGTTTACGATCATGATGGTGATGGAACACCTGATTACAGGGATCTGGACAGTGATGCTGATGGACAACCCGATATTGTAGAAGGTAATGATTTTAACCTGAATGGTTTGCCCGATGATAATGTAACGCTTACAGGTCTGGATACGGATGGCGATGGACTTGATAACCGTTTTGATTCCTTAAATTCTGTAACCAATATTAAAGGAACATCTTACAGAATGGGTGCCAGCGGTTCGTTTACCGGTGATGCCACTCCAGGTTCACGATGCACGGTGCAGCGCAGATATTTAACACAACCGGACAGGGACTGGCGTTATGCAGGATTTGTACTGCCGGTAAGGTTCCTGAATTTAACAGGTGTTTTGCAGGCCAATAAAGTGTTGCTTAACTGGGCAGTAATTGCTGATAAGGAGGTTGATCATTTTGAAGTGGAACGAAGTATTGATAACAATACGTACATTAAAACGGGTATTGTTTCGCAAGCGGTAATACTTAATATACAACAGAACTTTACCTTCAGTGATGATATTGCAGCAGTGAACAAAGACATAATTTACTACCGGATTAAAGTTGTGGGTAAGACAGGCGGGATGCAGTACAGCAATATTTTAATTGTTCGTAAGCAACCGGATAAAACACCGTTAACCATTGTGCCTAACCCGGCAAAAGATAATGTATCCATTAGCTTTGTTGCCAATACAGAATCTGTTGTAACCATCCGTTTGATTGATGATAATGGAAAAATGGTTTTGCTTGAAGATAAAAAAGTATCAAAAGGAAACAATACCATTCAGTTAGCCGGCCTGGACAAATACAGTAGTGGGGTGTACATTATACAGGTATATGTTAACAACCAAATAGTTAGTCAAAAACTGGTATTGATAAGATAATTAAAAACTGGAAATAAAATAAGTTAACCGCTTCCAAAATCAGCCTCTTCATAACGAAGGGGCTTTTTTTTACGCTACTTTTGCCGGTATGTACACACATAAAAAATCTCTGGGTCAGCATTTTTTAAAAGATGAACTGGTAATTCAAAAAATAATAAATGTTTTAAAAGAAGAGCCATTTACCAATTTACTGGAAGTTGGCCCCGGTGCAGGTGCTTTAACCAAATACTTAATGGGCATCGCTAATATTAATTTTAAAGCAGTGGAACTGGATGAAGAAAAAGTAGTTTATCTCTCCAAAAAATATCCTGCACTTGCGGATAAAATAATTCATCAGAGTTTTTTGGATATGGACAAACCTTTTGATGAACCTTTTACCGTAATTGGTAATTTCCCCTACAATATTTCTACACAAATTTTATTTAAAGTGCTGGAGTGGAAAGATGATGTGCCCTGCATTATTGGTATGTTTCAAAAAGAAGTGGCGCAACGGGCTGCATCAAAAGAAGGAAGCAAAGTGTATGGTGTGCTAAGTGTGCTGATGCAGGCTTACTACGAAATTGAATACCTGTTTGATGTAAGCAATGAGTGCTTTGACCCGCCACCAAAAGTGCAGAGCGGTGTAATACGCATGAAAAGAAAAACAACCGCACTTAATTATAAAAGCGACCGGGCATTTTGGGTGCTGGTAAAAACAGCTTTTAACCAACGCCGCAAAACCATGCGTAATGCAGTAAAAAGTTTATTTAGTGCCGAAGAGTTGCAGGATGAAATATTTTTAAAGCGTGCCGAAGCGTTGAGTGTGGAAGAGTTTGCTGCGCTCACTTTCAGGATGTTATAAGAGCATTTTGATGTTTACAACAGGTAAATTGTATGTAAGTCATACACTTAACTAATGTTAAGTGTAAAATGAACGCACAAATTAGGTTAGTTTTATTTTTCACATTTATTATACAATTTGCTACAATTGGAAAGCGCATACAAAAACCTGGGCTATTTTTTTATTATTCTTTTTGCATTTGTAGTCTGTGCTTTCACCAGGTCTTATATTGCATTGAGTCCTACATTTAGTAATGTTTCTGTTGTTTACCATTTCCATGGGGTGATGATGCTAAGCTGGATGTTACTGCTCATTGTTCAGCCATTTTTAATCAGGTATAAAATATACAAATGGCATAAATTTTTAGGCAAAGTCAGCTACCTATTAGTACCATTAATCGTCGTTTCCATTTTTCTGGTCTCCAAAGAAAAATATATCCGGTTATCCTCCAGTATTTCTAAAGAAGAAAATATCGGGATGATAGCGCTCAATATACCCGGCATGGTTTATTTTGCCTTTTTATACCTGTTGGCTATGATAAACAGAAAAAACGGTGCAAGCCATATGCGTTATATGATTGCAACGGCGCTTTTTGTTTTTGGCCCGGCTGCAGGCAGGGCACTTGAATTTTATGCGGGGTTTTCATTTGATAACTCTGTTTTCTATTCCGTGCTGTTAATAGAAATTTTCACAGTAATACTTCTCATTTACGACTGGATAAAAAAAGTACCCTTTCTTCCTTACCTTGTCACCCTTTTATTTCTGCTTGCTTTTCATATAACCTGGGTATTTAAATCATCGCAGTGGTGGCAGTATCCGGGCGGCTTTTTTGCAGATCATTTTTTTTAATCTTTTCTTTTTATCCATTAATCTGCTTAAAAAAATTACTGCTCTCTTAATAATCTTTCTCCTGTTGTAAGCTAATAATAATTCGCAACCTGTTTGAAGTAATTTCCCTGATCTGTAAAATCTATAACTTAAAAACGTCGTAGCAAAGAGGACAAAAATTTAAATTCTTGTAAAATATTTTAACTAAGAATAATCGACGATAAATTCAATAGAAACATGATAGTAATCACCCGTTAATCTAGCTATTGTCATAGAATTGTAAGAATATTGATAATAATTTGCATTTGAATTTAACAAACATTTTATTATCAATATTTAAAAATCTAGTTTATGAAACTCTTACAAAAAAAATACTTTTGGGTTACTGCTACCATAGTATTGGCAATAGGTTATTTTGTTAGTTGTACAAAAGATAACCAGGTGCTTGATACACCTACAGCACAAATAATCAATAGTTCTACTGACCTTGTTTCTTCATTAGTAACCACTCCTCCTGTTATTGATGGTATCGTTGACGGGTTGTGGGATAATAGTCCAAAACTTCAATTTAGTACTGCCGTGCCGGAAGTAACCGGCGATGTATTCAGAGGTTATACAGGTAACATTATTCCTAATGTAACCTTGCGTTCTGCTTACGATGCCACTAATATTTATTTTCTGGCAGAATGGACAGATCCTACTCAATCATTTCAACGTCAGCTTTGGTATTTTAGCCCCACTACACAAAGATGGGCCCAGGAAAAAGGCACTTTCGATTTTGATCCTGTTACAGGGGCCGTATTAAGAAGGCCCTATTATGAGGATAAAGTAGCATTCCTCTGGAACATCAATAATTCGGTTACGGGATGGAACAGTGCTACCTGTTATAAATCCTGCCATACAGGTCTGCCTGCTCTTGATGGGTCAAGTCGTCACTACACCAATTTTCCATCTGAGAAAATTGATATGTGGCATTGGAAATCTGTTAGAGGTGGTGTTAATGCTGGAAACCAATTTCATGACCAATACATCGACAATACCTATCCTAATGGTAGAAAAGGCGATCCCGGAATTGATGTTTATCAAAATAATTCACAAACACTTACTATTACAGGATCTTCGCCTGCTGTTAATGTATCTGTACCTAAATATGTTATCCCAGGCAGAAATGACAATAACTGGATAATGAACTCAGAAGTTACAGCAGGTACAGCAAAACAGGTTACCGCAGTTGCTGTAAATGGTGTGTTGACTTTAAGTGATGCTTCTACAATAGACCCAAATGTTGGAACCGATTATCAAAGAGTAGGTGCCGGACTTGGTGCAAAAGCTATTGCAGGTGTTACACTTAATGATGTTGGCTATACCGGCAGTGCCGGCGATATTACCTGCAAGGCCGCTTTTAGCGCAACAGGATGGACCCTGGAATTCAAAAGGGCTTTAACAACTGGTGATACTGTTTATGATGTGGATTTCGCCTCATTGGCTGACCAGTATTTTGGATTTGCCGTTTTTGAAAATGCACAGATTGCACACTCAATTAAGCCAAACCTGGTATTAAAATTCAAGAAATAGAAAACCCGTAATTGCTAAAATATAAAACATAAAATCATGTTACGCAATAAAACAATAATGGGGTTTATTCTGGTTGGTGCGGCAGTATTCTTATTGGCAGGATGTTATAAAGATCGGACTGTAATTTTTGATACAGGCGAGGAAATAACAAAGCCCGTAAGTTTTACAAGTGATATCATCCCCATTTTCAATAACAGTTGCAACACCGCAGGTTGCCATAGTGCTGGCGGAAAGTCTCCTGATTTAAGCGCTCCCAATGCTTTCACATCTTTATCCAACGGCGGATATTTTAATGCCGCCGATGCACAGAGCAGCGAATTGTATTTATGGATGGCAGGAAAAAAGGGAACTCCAATGCCTGTTAGTGGTATCAACAAAGACTATAATGCACTCATCCTTGCGTGGATAAAACAAGGCGCCCAAAACAATTAAAAAAAACGTTATGAAAAATTATAAAAAAATAATACTGCTTTTGTTCGTCAGCTTTCTGGCTACCGGACTGGTTGCACAGGATGCAAAGGAAAAGCCTGTTGTAAAAAAAGTAAAGCCGGTTAAAAATACATTTGGCAGTGTTTGGCTAATAGATAACCAGACCGTGATGGTACCTCTCAAAGGAACACTGGAGTTTGATATACAGCACCGGTTTGGCACAGTGAATAAGGGTATCAAAGACCTGTATGGTTTTTTTGCACCCTCTAACATCAGGCTTGGGATAAACTACGCACCGATAAAAAACTTATTTGTAGGTGCCGGCGTAACTAAAGATCATATTCAGGTTGACTTTAATGCCAAATATGGGCTATTGTACCAAACCCCTGGTAAAATGCCGGTTAGTGTTACTTACTTTGGAAATGTGGTACTTGATGCAAGAAATAAAAGTTTTTTCGTAAATAGTGTAGATCGGTTTTCATTCTTTAATCAGGTGATTATTGCAAGAAAAATAACCGAAAAATTTTCTGCACAGGTAGCTCCAAGTTTTTCCTGGTTTAATAATGTAGAGGCCTATGTTGACAGTAAAGGTATTGTTCAAAACAAAATGAATAATTATCATTTGGCCATATCGGTGCAAGGCAGGTATAAGTTTACAGAAAAGATGGGCCTGATTGTAGGCTACGATCAGCCGCTTACACAGCACCGCACCAATAATCCACACCCGAACATTTGTTTTGGTTTGGAAGTAACGACCAGTTCTCATGCCTTCCAGGTATTTGCCGGTAATTATGCAGGTATTGTACCTCAGAGCAACAATATGTATAACCAGAACGATTATAAAAAGAGCCAGTATGTGATTGGGTTTAATATAACCAGGTTGTGGAATTTTTAATTACCTGAAACAATTTGCCCATAGCATAAATATTTTTAACACAGTTTCATAAACAGCCTTTGATCAATTATGGTCAGGGGCTGTTTAGTAATATTATTGCTATGAATTTGCTGAAGTCAGAAATTATTTAGACTATTCCATTTCGGTTGTATGGTATAAATCAGCATTTTTTTATATGATTTTTCTCATTTTACAATTTGAGTTTTATCATTACATTTAGTTTTGACTATACTTAGCTTGCATTTTGTTCTTATTAAAAGATATAACTGAACCCTTGCCTAGAAAATAGAAACTATTGAACACAAATCAAACATAATGCGTTATGAAACTGACCATTCCGGTAAATTGGGAAGATGACTATTTTGAAAAGATTGATTTTTCAGCTACCGAAGAGATTTACGGCAAGCTAAATGTTGGCCTGATTGGTGGCGGCAGGCCCACGCTTACCTTACCCAGCGTAAAAAAGGAAAAAGTAAAGGAATTTGTAACGGAGGCACACAAAAGGAATTTGAAATTTAATTACCTGATGAATGGCACCTGTTTTGATAATCTGGAGATCACTAAAACCGGGTATAAAGACATACGCAAAACACTCGACTGGCTTGCTGATATACATGTGGACGGCATTTCTGTTTCGCTGCCGATGGTGATGGAAATCATTAAAAAAAATTATCCGCAGTTTTCTATTTCGGCATCCGTACAGGTAAGGATTGATGGTTTTGAAAAAGCCAGGTACTGGGAAAATCTGGGAGCAGATAAAATCAACATCTCTTATGTAGACCTGAATAAGAACTTTGATGAGATAAAAAAAATCAAAGAAAAAACCAGCTGTAAAATTCAAACCATTGCTAACCTGATGTGCATGAACAAATGCCCGATGGTTACCCTGCACGCCAATTACAACGCACACGCCTCACAAAAAAATCATGTAAACGACAATTTCAGTTTCGATTATTATTTATTTACCTGTGCCGAAAAGTTATTGTCAAATCCTGTTGAAATTCTTAAATCAGCCTTCATCAGACCAGAGGATCTGCATTATTATGAGGAAGCGGGCGTAGATAATATTAAACTGGTGGAAAGAAGTATGACAACCGATGCGCTGGCAAGAATTGTTAAAGCTTATACCGAAAGATCTTACGATGGCAACATGATGGACCTTATTCATGGACTTTCAAAATACATCATTTATAACAATGATAAATATTACTGGAAGGGATTAAAGTACCTGCTGCAGCCTTCTAAAATAAACCTGTTTAAAGCGCATAAGTTGGTAAGCCAACTGAATACCCTGAGAGACGAAAAAGCTTTTAATGAAAGTTTTGATTTGTATATAGACAATAAAAAACTGGATGGTTTTATGGATTTCTTTCACAAGGGAAACTGCCACCGCGATTGCAACGAGTGTAAATACTGCGATAAGTTTGCCGAAAAGGCAATCAGCTACCTGGTGCCAATTGAAGAACATGAAAAAGCGATGAAATCACTGAGACAGACAAAGGAGATGATGATAAAAGGTGATCTTTTTTAAATTTATTTCCATACTTTAACAGCCCGGAAAAATAAGAGACTCCATGAGTGAAAAAAAGAGCCGTCTGGCTATTTATATAATTGTACTGATCACGCTGGTATCCCTTATTCCGCTACGTTCGCTTAAGTTTGAGTTTAATATTGAAAAACTATTTCCAAGCGGCGACTCTGACCTTGTTTTTTTTCAGAAATTTCAACAGCAGTTTAATTCGCAGATAGATGATGAGTTTATTTTTATTGGTCTTAAAAATAAAAGTGGAATCTTTCAACAGGATTTTCTGGTAAAAACCGATAGCCTTACCCGGTTTGTAAAAGGGCTGTATCATATCACCAAGATCTATTCACTTACTACTTCAAACAGTATTTATTTTAAGAATGAAGAAATAAACGCCAGGCCACTGTTACATATACGCCAGCCCGAACTATATAAAGACGATTCAGTTTATTTATTCCAGTCGAAGGAATACAGGGATTTACTGGTTTCAAAAGATGGTAAAGCCATAGCCATTGCCGCTTTTAATGAACAAAATTTAACCGATGATGAGAAAGATATAATACTCAATTCAATCAGGCAAAAAATTAATCAGCTTCAATTCGATGAAGCTCATGTTACCGCAAAGATTCGTGTAGAAAGAGTTTATATTCAGGAGATTCAAAAGAACCTGAAAACTTATCTGTTTCTCTCCCTGCTGTTCATCAGTCTTTTTCTTTTTCTTTTATTCAAATCTGTTAAAACAATTATTGTTCCGCTACTCATAATTGGTGTATCCATTATCTGGGCATTAACGGTGATTGCGGTAACGGGTAACAAGCTCGATATTATTTCAAGCCTGTTGCCGCCAATCCTGGCGGCCATCTGCATGTCTGATATTATTCATCTTTCTACGCACTATATCGAAAATTTAAGAGCTGGCCTGGAAAAAAAAGAAGCGTTGAATAAAACTTACAAGGAAATTGGATTGGCAACCTTTTATACCTGCTGTACGGTAGCAACAGGCTTTTTTACTTTAGGTATAACCAATATAATTCCCATCAGAAATTTTGGGTTCTTTGCTGCAATTGGCATTTTTATTGGGTTTGGAATAACGATGTTTTCGCTTTACGCCTTTTATCTGTTGTCGCCGGTACCCAAAGTGGTTTACCAAAAAACGGCTGAACACAGGTGGAATCGTTTTCTGGTGCTTACATTTAAAAGCGTAGTTAAATATAAGTACCGGATTCTTGTTTTTTTTGGGTTAGTCATTTTAGGGTCAGTATATTTTACCAGCAAAATTCAAATTAATTCAAGCCTGTTGCAGGAAATACCCAAACATAATCCTATACTACAGGATTATGAATTTATGGAAAATGATTTTGCCGGAACCCGTCCGTTTGAACTTTCACTGACTTTAAAAAATAAACAAACCTCACATTTCGATATTCCGGTAATGAAGAAAGTGGAAACGGTTGAAAATTTTTTGAGAGACAGTTGCGGAGTCGGATATATCATTTCGCCACTATCGCTTTTCAAAGGAGCCAACAAAGCTTTTAAGGGTGGAGAAAATAAGGATTTTGTATTGCCGGATTCGGCTAAAGAAGTGAACAGATATTATGAAGCCATACAACAAACTGAATTTGCCGATGAACTGCAACATTATCTGTCGGAGGATGGCACACAATTGAGAGTAAGCGGCCGCTTACCGAATCTTTCTATGAAAGAATTTGAATCGGTCAGAACAAAAATAGATAACTTTTTTATAGAGAGCCGTTACAACGGAATATTTGATCATCATATTACCGGCTCTGCTGTGTTGCTTGATAAATCTACCTACTCACTTACGAATAATCTTTTTACAGGTATTTTGATCGATGCTTTTATCATTTCAATTATTGCTTTGTTATTGTTAAAGGGATGGAGAATTGTGCTGATTGTTTTAATTCCCAATGTAATTCCCCTGCTTGTTATGGCAGCTATAATGGGTATGATGCACATCAATCTTAAGGCAGATACATCTGTTATATTTGCCATCGCATTTGGTATTGCAGTTGATGATACCATTCATTTTTTAAGCAGGCTCCGCCTTGAATTGTCGAGGGGTTTAACGATACCTTATGCTGTTAAACGAACTTATTTGTCTACAGGCAAAGCAATTATTATTACCACACTTGTATTGCTTTCTGGGTTTCTTACATTATTGTCTTCCAGTTTTGGTGGCACGTTTTATATCGGGTTGTTAATCAGTCTGTGTTTATTTACAGCATTGATCATGGAACTTACCATCACTCCAATTCTGGTTTTGTTGTTTTATAAGAAATAATAAAATCAAATTTCATTCGAAACCCAATTTCAAATCCTGTACATAGTAATAGTTGAAAAATCCTGCTATTCTTATTCAGTAAGGCATTTCAATAGTTTCCATTTTCTCTCAATTATACCGATGTGACTTTGTAATCAGTCCAATCGGTATTTACCAAAATCCAGCCGCACATAAGCCTGGCTTGAATTTCAGCCTGGCCACATTGCCCGCCCGGATGACCTGGTCGGACGGGGACCAAAATGAAATTCAGTTTGGTATTAGAAGCATTACGCCCCGCAATTTTAATAAGTAATTAATCTTTATGATTGAAATCACTTATTCGCTTGACCTTAATCATTCGTTAATATTTATACCCATCATAGTTTTACATCGATTAAAAAATTATTCATTTTAAATACAATTTTATGAAACTGTTAAATAATAAAATACAAATGATGCTTGTAATTCTGATAGCCGGGGTAGGTTATATGGTGAGTTGCACACATGATAATTCTTTTCCGCCTCCTCCGGCATCAACCGGATTCATCGCTACAAGAGGTACTAACGTTCACTTGCCTGGCAATATGACAACCGGTAACGCCGCCGAATGGAAACTGGATAAAGTGCACTCCAGTGTATTGTGGTCTACTGCTTATGTAGGAGCTGCAGGTCTTCTTACCGGCCGTTTTAACCAGTTTGGAATGCACGACATCACTACTCCAAAAATGATCAATTATGTTACAACCGGTCAGCCTCAGCTGGATAATGCATGGGCTTTTGATGAAGCCGACCCTACAAAGACTTTTTTTAATGGTTATGTGCAAATCAATACTTCCAATACAGGCGAGCCAGGCAGGGATGCCGGATGTAATGTTTCAGGAATGGGAACGACAGCAATCGTAGCCGGAACCCAAAACCTGACGGTTACCAACCTGGCTAAAATTCAATCAACAAAGGTTGAATTGGATCCTTTGAGTAACGACTACATTGTTACTATGAATTTAACCTGGCAGGGTAAGTTAACTGCACCACTTACACAATCAATAAAAGCAAAGCTGAAGTACATTTCCAAAGCTAACATTGCCGGAACTTATGACGTTTTCGGTCTACAGCTGAAGTTCCAGTTCAATTGCAGGGATTTCGCCATTCCGAGTACCAGTATAGCCGACAAAATTGATATTGAGTGTAATATGAACTTCAATAATAAGTAATAAAAAAAACGAATTATCATGAAAAAATTATCAATATACCTGGGGCTCGTTTTGATAGCAGTACTGGGGCTAAGTATTACCGGCTGTTACAAAGATGTTATCATTCCTGCCGGTGCTGTTGACCCGGATGGGCCTCCGCAGGCAGTAAGTTATAAGACTGATCTGGCACCCATTTTCAACAGTCAATGTGCATTATCCGGCTGTCATGTTTCCGGTTCACATAAGCCTTATATGTTAACGGCCGAATCATACCTGCAAATTACCGGTGGTAGTTTTGTAAACCTCATTGTTCCAAAAGAAAGTATTATCTATAAAAAGATCAACGAAAGTATGAAGGAGTATATTCCTAAAGCAACTGACAGGCAAAAGGTGTACGATTGGATCAGAAACGGAGCACCCAATAATTAAGTGACCTTAAAAAATTAATCAAATGAAACAAATAATAAGAATATTAAACCGGGTTTTGGCTATGTTAGTCTGCCTGATAAGTTTCCTGATAATTTTTCAGGTTACTGCCAGCGCTCAGAAAGAAAAACCAACACCTAAAGAAAAGCCTGCAAAAGCAAAGCCAGTAAAAAACACTTTTCAAAGTGTGTGGATAATCGATAATCAGACGGTACTGGTTCCTGTTAAAAAAACACTGGAGATGGATATCCAGCACAGATTTGGTTCTGTGAAAAAAGGGTATGACGATTTTTGGGGATTTTTTGCTCCTTCCAATATCAGGCTGGGTGTTAGTTATGTACCAATTAATAAATTACAAGTTGGTATTGGTATTACTAAAAGAAATTTGCTGTGGGATGCAAGTGCCAAGTATTCCATTATTACGCAAACGCCGCATAAATACCCTGTGAGCGTAAGCTTTTATACCAACATGGCTTATGATACCCGGAAGGATGCAGACGGCAGCATTTTTAAATACAGGTCGCAGCGGTTTTCATTTTTTAATCAATTAATCATTGCCAGGAAAATAACCAACAAATTGTCTGTACAGGTGGCACCAAGCGTTTCTCATCAAAATTCTGTGAATGGATATTATACAAAAAATGACAGCACAGGTACAGCCACATTCAAAGAAATGAAGTTTGATCATTTTGCTATAGCATTCTCTGCCCGGTACAAGTTCACCAATGTTATGTCATTTATGATTAACTATGATCAACCCATTACCAAACATGCCACTAATAATCCTAATCCTAATTTCTCATTTGGTGTAGAGATGAACACAAGCAGCCACTCATTCCAGATTTTTGCCGGTAATTATTACAACCTGAGTCCGCAGCAAAATAATCTGTATAATACTAACAATCCGTTTGGTTATACTGATAAGGTAACCAATAACAAAGTAAAAGGTGGCAATTTTGTAATCGGGTTTAATATTACCCGGTTGTGGAACTATTGATTAATCTGGTAGATCGAAATAAGTTTAACAGTTATATCCTATATATCCAAAAAGGCCTTTGAATGTAAAGATTCAAGGCCTTTTTCTGATGACTAATTTATAAATAATACCAAACTGAATTTCATTTTGGTCCCCGTCCGACCGGGTCATCCGGGCGGGCAATGTAGCCAGTCTGAAATTCAAACCAGGCTTATGTGCGGCTGGATTTTGGTAAATACCGATTGGACTGATTACAAAGTCACATCGGTATAATAACATAATTTTATTGCCTTTCAATTTCCCGAAAATGAGTATGATAATAACTAATAAAAAGCGATACTGCGTTTTAATACCGGTCATTTCGTTGTTATTTATTTTGATGCTTATTAACCTTAGCTGTGTAAACAGCCCGGCCAAAGAAAGCATACCTGAAAAAAAAATTGCAGCAAAAGTACCTGTAAAGCCGCCATCGTCTTATGCCGATTCGTTGGTAATCAGTGTATCTGCTGCAGTATTTTATCAACCAGATTCTGTGCAGCTTGAAAAATTTAAAACTATTAGTAGTAAAGCTGTATTTGAAACAACCACGCATGAGAGTTTTTATCAAATGCGCAATGCTAAAATGGTGCTTAAAAAATATTGGCCTCAAATTGAAATACATGAAGCGGTTAGAATCCGCTACCTGAAATTTATTAAAGAAGATAAAGCGATTACGATCATCGACCTGGACACAAAACCTGATATCTACGGATTGTTTCTTTTTAATCCAAAAAAAGAACCAGTATTTGCGGATATGATGAATATTGATACTGCCCTGGGGTTTTATTTCAAATAGATTCATTTTCCGGCTTATGCCAACGGCCTTTTTCACAGGCCACTCTCCGATAATTTTTTCATTGAAAGATAGTTTTTGACACCATTTTACTGGGTCCGGCAGCGTGCTTTAGATATTCCCTGTGGTATGATATATCTCAGCTTTTACTTTGATTATAGTCATTACGTGACCATTATTTAACGAATAAATTGCATTGAATTTTTTAAACCTTTAACAAATGGGAGATACTAAAAAGCCGGTAAATGGAGATCGCAGGTGGTTCTTATCATTATTTTCTGCTGCAGATTCGCAACCCGCTAAATCAGGTAAAATTAAAATGCTTACTGCCGACGGTAAATTGGTAGAAGTGGATAAGGCTGTAGTAGAGGCAGCATCCAGAAAACAAAAATCAACCAATAAGGAAATCTTTGACTGGATGGATAATCCGTCTAAAGACAACAATGTTTAATCCTTAAAAAATCAACTGTAAAATGAAAGAGCAAGATGAAATAAATGACAATGGTCGCCGGGGGTTTATCAAAAATGTAGCCATCGCTACTGTTGTTACAGCTGCCTGCGGAAGTCTTTCCTGTTCCTGTAAATCTAAAACTGAGGTAGTTGCTTCAAACACTAAGGTAAAGTTACTTTCACCCGACGGAGAAATTGTAGAAATAGATTCTGCCTATCTCAATCACCATGAAAACATGGCTGTACTTAGCCAGCATGAGCAAAGAATGGGACTTGCCGGAAAGAAATTTGTGATGGTAGTTGATCTTTCCCGCTGCAAGAATGCCCGTAAATGTGTTTCTGCATGCCAGAAATGGCATTACCGGCCTGAGGAAACGGAATGGCTTAGCGTTAAACTGATGAAGGACAGCGATAAGGCGGCGCCTTACTGGTTTCCTAAACAATGCTTTCATTGCGATAACCCGCCCTGTGTAAAAGTTTGCCCGGTTGATGCCACATTCAAAAGGGATGACGGGTTGGTTTTAATAGACAATGAAAGATGTATTGGTTGCAAATTTTGCATGGCAGCATGCCCTTATTCAACCCGTGTATTTAATTGGAATGAGCCAATAATACCTATGGATATCAGAGACCTGAAATATTCTGCAGAAACAGGTGTTCCGGCAAAAGTAGGTACGGTGGAGAAATGCGATTTCTGTCCGGATAGGGCCAGAGAAGGACTGCTGCCACCTTGTGTGGAAGCCTGCCCTAATGGTGTATTTTATTTTGGTGATGAGAATGAGGATACCGTATCGAATGGTGATGAAACAGTAAGCTTTTCTCAATTAATAAAAGACAGGGCTGCTTACCGCTACCAGGAAGATCTGGGAACCAAACCGAGGGTTTATTACCTGCCACCAAAAGACAGGCAGTTCCCGGTAGAAAGGGGATACGAGAATCTGCCGGATAAATTAAAAGCAAGATTTAAGGATATAATGGAACCAAAATCCTGATGCCTTAAAAACAAATAATATTCTGATTAATAATGAATACTAATCTTTATGGAACTCAATAAATTTCAACAAGACCTTTTTGATAAACAACGGCCTGTTATTGAAAAATTTGGTAAGAAAACCTGGGGATGGACTATATTTTTTCTGTTGTGGATTTTGGTAGGCTGGTACGCCCTGTATTTACAAATTGCCAAAGGGCACTCGGTAACAGGAATGAGAGATAATGTTGTTTGGGGGCTTTATATTGCCAACTTCATTTTCTTTATCGGAATCAGTTATGCCGGTGCCGTTATCTCTGGTATACTGCATATTTTAAAAGTAGAATGGCGAAAACCCATCATTCGTATTGCAGAAATGATTACCGTGATATCTACCATCATTGGGCCGATTTATATTTTATTATGTGTTGGCCGCTTAGACAGACTGCATCATCTTTTCCTGTACCCAAGACTCCAATCTCCCATTACCTGGGATGTATTTGCCATCGGTACTTATTTTGCAGGCAGCGTAATTTTTCTTTATCTGGCTCTTATAAAAGACTTTGCCATTTACCGCGATGCTAAACTGAATGTCCCTAAATGGAAACAGAAAATGTATAAAATTTTGGCTATTGGATACAGGGGCACACACGGCCAAAAAAGGCATATCAAAATTTCAACCAACCTCATGGCAATCATGATTGTTCCGCTTGCCATTATTGTACACTCTGTACTTTCCTGGATTTTTGGAATGACGCTGAGGCCCGGCTGGCATAGCACCATCTTTGGACCTTACTTTGTGCTGGCTGCTATTTATTCGGGTACCGGTGTACTGATTATTGCCATGTGGGTTTACCGTAAAATGTATAAACTGGGCAGCCTGCTTACTGATAAACATTTTATTTATCTCGGTTACATAATGATGGCACTGGGCGCAGGTTACGGGTACTTCACCTTTTCCGAATATCTTACCGACTGGTTCAGCTCCGAAAAATGGAACAGTGAAGTAATTGAAAAACTATTTAACCCGGCAAAATACGGCTGGTGGTTTTTATTTGCTAACCTGGCCGGTATAGTGGTTCCTATATTTATTGTTGCTTTTCCAAAAACCAGGAAACCAAACTGGATTGCCCTTGCATCGCTGTTTATGGTGATAGCACTTTGGGTAAAAAGGTATCTCATCATCGTTCCTACGCTGGAGTCTCCTTTATTACCTATGCAGGATACAAGAATTGAGTATGTTAAATACACTGCAACCTGGGTTGAGTGGGCACTTACATTTGCCGGTATTGCCACCTTCTTTTTGTTCTTTACACTGTTGTCTAAATTTATAACCATTATACCCATATCAGAATTTGGTGAAACAGAAAATGCGAAAGTTCCGGCAACTGAAACCGAACATACAACCGAAATAATACCAGCTTAAAAACAGTTTATGAAATAAGCCATAACAAAAGTTGAAAACAACCCAAATGTTTAATGGCGAATTCCATGTGACCAAAATCAATAAAAAAAACACATGAAACAATTACCCGAAATAAACAAATGCAGAAAAGTGGCAAAGCAACTTATTTTAGCATGCACATTTATATTTACTTTTTTGCCTGGCATTTCATTTGCACAGGCCGACAGCACAAAAAAAGAAGAGCCCGCAGCTAAGGAGGAATCTTCCCTCATATCACCTGCGCTGAATTTTTTAACTGTACAGAAAGGCGATAACAGTATAGATCTGAAAGCTGCTTTAACAGCCAAGTTAAATGGAACGGTAATTAAACTTCGGACGTTGAAAATAACTTTTCTGCAGGTTGCCGATGGTACAGAAAAAGAACTTGGATTTGTTATTACTGATGGATTTGGAAAAGCTGTATTTAACTTAAAAGCTGATTCCTTAAAATCAGATAAGGAAGGCAAACTTAATTTTAAGGCTGTATTTGCAGGTAACAAACAAATGGATGCTGCTGATGGAGAGGTGAGCATAAAAAGAGCAAGGCTTGAAATTATGCCTGTTAAAGCTGACTCTGCGCTATCTGTAAATGTTAAGCTGGTTGATATTGGAACAGGTAAAGAAATTCCGGTACCGGAAACAGTGTTGGGAATTTTTGTTCACCGATCTTTTAAACCGCTGAAAATTGGAGAAGGCACTACTGATAAAAATGGTGAAGCAACCGTTGAAATACCCGGCAACCTGCCGGGAGATGCAAAGGGCGACATTACACTTATGGTAAAACTGGATGAAAATGAAATATACGGAAACCTTGAAACTGCTGTTGTGCAAAAATGGGGAGTGCCCGTTTCGGACAAGTTGAATGAATTACCAAGGGCATTGTGGAGTGCACATCCGCCTTACTGGATGATGATAACCTTTATTGTATTAATGGGCACCGTTTGGGGGCATTATCTGGTTATTCTTATTCAGTTATTCAGGTTAAGAAAAGAGGAGCCTGCACCTGATTCGCCACTGGTAGAGCACCTCAGTACATGATAAATGAAAAACTGGATCCATTTTTGTTAATACATTACAAAGAGCGGCTTTTCAGAAAATAATATGCAACTAAATATGTAACTAACAACTCTAATTATTTATTAAACAAAAAAAAGAAAACATGAAAAAGAAAATTTCGGTACTCTTCGCAGGCTTATTCCTGGTAGCAATGCTTGCATTTGTTCCTAAAACCACATATCAGAAAGAATGGAAAGTACCTGATGCTGCTAAAAACCGGGTTAATCCTATAAAATCGGATGCTGCATCTATAGCTTCAGGTAAAGCTTTGTACAGTACACATTGTAAATCCTGCCATGGTGCCAAGGGAAAGGGTGACGGGCCTAAAGCATCGCAACTCGATACAGAATGTGGCGATTTTACAAAAGCTACTTTCCAGGCACAAACCGATGGTGCTTTATTTTACAAAACAGCAGAAGGGCGTAAGGATATGCCCTCATTCAAAAAGAAAATACCTGAAGCGGATGATATCTGGGCTGTGGTAAATTATATAAGAACGCTTAAATAGTATGAAGACTTTTTAAAGATTGATTGTTAATTAAAAAAGTTCACTCGCATACAACTGCCTGTGAACTTTTTTATTTTGTCAAAAGCAGCAATTCAACCCCAAATGAAATCTTTAACTTTGCGTCACGTACTAAAAAAGAGAAGATGAAAAAGAATCTGTCACCCGGCCTCGTTTTAATATCCATAGTCTTTATTGCAGCATCCTGCAACACACCCAGATATGTTTACAGTCCATCGGCACATAACGTGCCTGTGCTTACCAAAAAAGGAGATAGTAAGATTGGTGCGGTTTACTCAACCAATGCGGTGGGTAATCAAAAGCAAAATGGAGCAGATTTTGATAACCGCAGCCGTGGGTTTGATTTGCAGGGAGCCGTGGCTATCACCAATCATTTTGCCATACAGGCCAGCCATGCTTACCGTTGGGAAAAAACAGAAGGTGGCCCCGACAGCGTAACCATAAAATATAGAAGAAACCTTACTGAAGTGGGGTTGGGTTATTATTTGCCCATGAATGATAAGCAAAATACTTTTTTTCAGGTTTTTGCCGGTGCAGGTTTGGGCCGGTTTAGTTTTACTGATGTTGATAAAATTGCACCTAATTACCACCAGGCAAACATTACAAAAGTTTACCTGCAGCCCGCTATTCTTTTTAAAAGCAAAGGAAGTTTCACTACTTCAGTTGCTGTACGTGTCAGCGGCATCAGTTACAGCAAAATAAAAACAAGTTATAGTGCCAGCCAGTTAAACGATTCTCACCTGGATGATTTGAGCGGCCGGACAAAATGGTTTTTTGAACCGGCAAGTGTAAGCAGTTTTGGTTTTAAAAATGTTCCCGGTTTACGTTTTGAAGTTCAGGCAGGCTTGTCTTTTTTAATGTCGCAAAACTATGTTGACTACCGTAAATTTAATTTTTCAATAGGTAGTTGGGTTGATGTTGGCAAGTTATTTACTAAAAAAGCAGAGTAAGCTCTCTATTTCACCAATTATTTTTTCCAATCTTTAATCAGTAATTTTACAATTCGATTGTATTGCTTTTTTGCCTAAGGCAAAGTATAAAAAATAATTACTGATCTATTATGTCATTTACACTCCAGAATAAAGTTCGTATTGTTACTGCTGCTGCTTTATTTGATGGGCACGATGCTGCCATCAACATCATGCGCCGCATCATGCAAAGCAAAGGCGCAGAGATCATTCACCTGGGCCACAACCGCAGTGTACTTGAAATTGTAGAATGTGCCATTGAAGAAGATGTGCAGGGAATAGCCATTACCAGTTACCAGGGTGGGCACGTAGAGTTTTTTAAATACATGAAAGACCTGTTGAACGAAAATGGTTGCGGGCATATAAAAATATTTGGCGGTGGTGGTGGAACCATCCTTCCATCTGAAATAAAAGAATTACACGATTACGGAATCACAAGAATTTACAGCCCCGATGACGGAAGGCATATGGGATTGGAAGGAATGATTGAAGATGTTGTAAAACAATGCAGCCCCCCCACTCCCGACAAATCGGGACAGGCTCCCCAAGAGGGGATTAAAAGTGCTAACAACCTGAGTAATGGCAATTTTGCTTTAAATGAAAAAAGGGACATAAAGAAAATTGCGAAAGCAATTACACTTGCAGAAAATGGGGAAGATTTTAGTACGCTTGTTGCAGAATTAAAAGATGGGACTTTAAAATTTAATGCTGCAAAAAATCCCCCCTTGGGGGGTGGGGGGGCTATTCCTGTTTTAGGAATTACAGGAACCGGTGGTGCAGGTAAATCTTCCGTTACGGATGAAATTGTTCGTCGCTTTTTAAACGGTTATCCTGATAAAACCATTGCCGTAATTTCTGTTGATCCATCCAAGAAAAAAACCGGCGGTGCTTTATTGGGCGATCGTATCCGAATGAACTCCATCTCTTCTCCACGGGCTTACATGCGTAGTCTTGCAACCAGGGAAAGTGATAAAGCCTTAAGTGAATATGTGCAGGAGGCCATTGATATCTGCAAAGCTGCCAACTACGATTTTATTATTTTAGAAAGTGCCGGCGTAGGACAAAGTGATGCTTCGATACTCGATTATGTAGATGTGAGCATGTATGTGATGACACCTGAATACGGTGCCGCATCGCAACTGGAAAAAATAAATATGCTTGATTATGCGGATGTGGTTTGTGTAAACAAATTTGATAAAGCCGGCGCATTGGATGCTTTGCATGATGTTCGTAAACAATACAAACGCAACCATACGTTGTGGAATGC
>JBBQLS010000035.1:0-22396 GCA_038328115.1 Chitinophagales bacterium | reverse complement strand
CAGTTTAAGGATATTGCGATGAATGAAATGCGGCGTTCTGGTGTTCCGGCTTCTATAACTTTGGCGCAGGGCATACTTGAATCGGAAAATGGTAACAGCGAACTGGTAAAAAAATCAAACAATCATTTTGGCATTAAATGCAAAAGCAACTGGACAGGCGAAAGCGTAACGCATGATGATGATGCAAACGGCGAATGTTTCAGGGCCTATACCAATGCAGGCGATAGCTACCGCGATCACAGTGATTTCTTAAAAGCCAATCAACGTTATGCATTACTTTTTAAACTGGATCCGACAGACTATACAGGCTGGGCCAGGGGATTAAAAAAAGCCGGCTACGCAACCAACCCAAGGTATCCAGAACTTTTGGTAAAATATATTGAACAAAATAATCTTCAGCAGTACAGCTTGCTGGTGTTGAATAAATTGCCGGAGACAGATGTTGCAGCACAAATTTCGGCAGCTAACGAAAATAAAATTGCCCCGCAGATCACTGCAAGCGAAGCAAAGCCTTTACCACCTGTGCAGGATGCGGTGTTAAGCCCCGACCCGGGAAAGGTTATCAGCATTAACAATATTAAATGTACCTATGCTAAAAAAGGTACTTCTTTATTGGTAATTGCCAACACACACAACATCAGCTTAAGCAAACTGATGGAATTTAATGAAATGAAAGAAGATGGTTTACTTGGCAAAGACCAATATATTTTTCTTGCAAAAAAAGCAAAAAATGGAGACCAGGAATTTTATACTGTTCAGGCTGCAGAAACGTTAAATGATATAGCGCAGATAACCGGCGTGCAGTTAAAGTGTATTTTAGAATACAATGCTTTAACTGATGCGGTAAAGTTAAACCCGGGTGCAAAAATATTACTGCAACCTGGCTTACAAACCACTATTGATAAAACGGATGCAACAAAACCAAAAGTGCACCTGGTAGGCCCAAAAGAAGGTTTGTATTCTATTGCCCGCACTTATAATGTAACGGTTCAGCAGCTTAAGGAATGGAATAAACTGGAATCGGATAATTTAAAAATCGGGCAGGAAATAATTGTTTCAAAATAAATAACATTAAGCATGACGATTCAGGTATTGGATAAAAAATTTAAACCTTATATAAAGGCTCAGCAAATTAAGGAGCAAATTGATAAACTGGCAAAACAGATCAATGAAGATTATGCCGGTAAAAAGCCATTGTTCATTGCCATTTTAAATGGCTCGTTCATGTTTGCATCCGATCTGTTTAAAGAACTTACGATAGATGCTGAGATATGTTTCATTAAACTGGCATCTTACAAGGGAACAAAATCAACAGGAAATGTAATAACGTCCATTGGGCTTGATATGACATTAACAGGCAGGCATGTAGTAATTATTGAAGATATAGTGGATACCGGTAAAACCTTACATGAGTTTTTGCCACAGCTTGAAAGTCAGCAACCGGCCAGTTTAAAGATAGCAGCATTGCTGCATAAGCCGGAGGCATTAGTACATGCGTTAAAAATTGATTACATTGGGTTTAATGTACCTAATAAGTTTCTGCTGGGGTTTGGGCTTGATTACGACGGGCTTGGAAGAAACCTAAAGGAAATTTATCAGTTAGTGGAGGATTAGAAGGGCAGCGCAAAGCTTTAAAAGAACATCTTTGGTATCAGTATAATACTTTTGTTTTAACCAGCTTGCAATTGAAAGCATTTTTTTTCTATATCCTGTTCATATTAATGGCATTTACAGCCAGGTCGCAGTATTATCTCCGCGGCGAAGTGAGGGATGAAAAAAGCCAGCCATTACAAAATGCAAAAATACTGCTACATTCAAACAATCATATTTATTTCTCAGGTAATAGTGGCGGGTTTGGCATTACCTGTAATGAACTGATGGACTCGGTAACGATAAGCCTGGATGGGTACGAACCCAAATATTTAAAAGTAAATGCAGAGCAATGGCAGTACTTCACCTTAAAAATATTGCCATCAAATGTTAACAATAACAGGCCTAAGCTTATTTCAGTAACAAAAAATTTAGATCACACATGCAAGGTAAAGTGGTATATTGATAATGAGACTTATTTTCAACTGGTAGAGAATGAGTATGTAAAGGCAGATAAATTTCCGAACACCGGGTTTTCATTAAATGTAAATAAGGCATCGTACAGCAATGTAAGGCGCTTCATTAACATGAAAAGTGCCGTGCCGCCCGATGCGGTACGAACAGAAGAAATGGTTAACTACTTTAACCTGCATTACCGTGAGCCTGAGAAAGGCAAAGTTTTCCGTTTTGAATCGCAGCTTACTTCCTGCCCCTGGGACATGGAAAAGCAATTACTTTTTTTGAACGTGAATGCAAAAAAATTAGACCTTGACAAGATACCTCCCGGCAATTTTGTTTTCCTGATAGATGTATCGGGTAGTATGGATCAGCCAAACCGGCTCCCCTTGCTAAAAGCGGCTTTTCAAATGTTTGTAAAAAACCTGCGGCCAATAGATACGATGTCAATTGTCAGTTTCGGATCATCTGTCAGCATACCGCTGCAACCTACAGGCGGCGCAGAAAAAGAAAAAATTTTAAAGGTTATTGAAGAATTGGAGGCCAGCGGCGATACACCGGGCGAAGCCGCAATTATGACTGCTTATGCTTTGGCAAGAAATACTTACAAAGAGGGCTATAGCAACCGGGTGATACTTGCTACAGATGCCGACTTCAACAGGGGCGAAACCTCCGAAAAAGCCATGGAAGATCTGATAACCAAGGAAAGGCAGGGCGGTATTTATCTTACCTGCCTGGGGGTAGGCATGGGAAATTTTAAGGAATCGAAACTGGCAACCCTGGCAAAAAAAGGCAATGGGAATTTTGCCTATTTAGATAATATAAACGAGGCTGAAAAAGTGCTGATAAAAGAACTGACCCAGACCTTTTTTGCAGTTGCCGACGATGTGTTTATGAATCTTAAATTTAATGCAGACCTGGTTAAGGAATACCGGTTGATTGGTTTTGATAACAGGAGAGATGCTGTTGCCGACAGCACTATTGACCTTGAAGGAGGCGAACTTGGCAGTGGTAACAGCGTTTTGGCTATTTTTGAAATTGTACCTGCAAATGACCGGCTTTTTAAGCCGGAAACTTTTCCGAAAGAAATGGTGGCTGCAATAGAAATGCGTTACAGCCTTTGTAATGACACTGCGATGCTTACGATGAATAATGCCTGTCCTGCCAATTACATAGATTTTAAAAATATTGATAAAGACCTGCAGTTTGCGACAGCTGTAACCATGTTTGGGCTAAAAATAAAACAATCAAAATATATTAAGCCGGTTGACTGGCAGGATATAGAGAGAATAGCTACTGATTCCTATGATGCATCAAATTACCTGCAAGCCGAGTTTATAAACTTAATAAGTAAAGCTGAAGAAATTTACTCGACCAAAAAACGGAAGAAAAAAAAATCGGATTAAGAAAACATTTCCCTCACTTTATCAAAAAAGGATTTGTCATTTTTATCTGGCTTGGGTTTAAAATTTTCTGAATGTTGTAATTTTTCCAGCACTTCTTTTTCAGCTGTAGAAACGTGCTGGGGGGTCCACACATTTATTTGAATAAGCTGGTCGCCTTTTTCGTAACTGTTTACATTGGGGAAACCCTTGCCCTTTAATCGGAATATTTTGCCACTTTGAGTACCGGGTGGTATTTTAATTTTTGCCCGGCCATCAATGGTAGGCACTTCTATCTGTGTGCCAAACACAGCATCCGGTATGGATATGTGCAGGTCAAAGGCAACATTTAGTCCATCCCTGTGTAGCTGTGGATGTGCTTCTTCTTCAATCAGTACAATTAAATCACCAGGGGCGCCGCCTCTTTCACCCGCATTGCCTTTTCCGCTCAGGCTTAATTGCATACCTTCCTGTACACCTGCAGGTATATCTATTGCCAGCGTTTCTTCTCCATAAACCCTTCCATCTCCTTTGCAGGCAGTACATTTATGAGTAACGGTGCTTCCCTCTCCATTACAGGTTGGGCAGGTGGTTACGGTTTGCATCTGGCCTAAAAAAGTATTTTGCACCCGACGCACTTGTCCGCTGCCGCCGCAGGTACCGCAGGTTTGTACACTATTTTTATCTTTTGCGCCACTGCCGTTGCAGGTATTGCAAAGCACATACTTTTTTACCTTGATGTTTTTTTGTGCGCCTTTTGCAATTTCTTCATAATTCAATTTAATTTTTACACGCAGGTTACTACCACGGGTGCCCCGGCTACGGCCAGCCCCCGAACTTCTTCTGTTGCTTCCGCCAAAAAAACTTCCAAACGGGCTTTCATCGCCAAAAATATCACCAAACTGGCTGAAGATATCATCCATATTCATACCTCCACCGCCGCCATAACCACCACCTCGGCCTGCACTTGTTGCCTGGTGTCCAAAACGATCATACTGAGCCCGCTTGTCTGCATCACTCAAAATTTCGTAAGCTTCTGCCGCTTCTTTAAATTTTTCTTCAGCGGGCTTGTCGCCTGGGTTTCTGTCCGGGTGAAACTGCATAGCTACTTTACGGTATGCTTTTTTAATTTCATCCTGCGATGAGGATTTGGAAACACCTAATATTTCGTAAAAATCTTTCTTTGACATTTCTAGTTCTTGGTATTAATAAAGCTGCTTTGATTTTCATAATCCAGTTCCTCCGCCAGCTGGCGGATTAGGAGGTTTTCCCAACCACCACTTTTGCAAAACGTATTAATTTGCCGTTCAGGTAGTATCCTTTTTCAATTTCATCAACTACTTTTCCCTTCATTTTTTCAGGAACTTCTACTTCTGTAATGGCTTCGTGTTTTTCAACATCAAATTCGGTATTAATGCTCTCCATGGCTGTTAAGCCTCTTGCCTGCAAAGTACTTCTCAGTTTATTAAACACCAGTTGAATTCCTTCCCGCTGTGTTTTTATATCGGTGCTTTCGTTTAACTGCTTTTCGGCCCGGTCGCAATCGTCTATAACCCCCAGCATTGAAATAATTACATCTTTACCGGCTGTTTGTATAAGCTCATTTCTTTCTTTTGCATTGCGTCTTTTAAAATTGTCAAATTCTGCAAACAAGCGCAGGTATTTATCCTTTTGTTCTTCCAGTTCAGCCTGCAACTTTTCCATGGCATCTTCGCCATCTGGATTACTTAAATGTGTGTTACCTGGTATATCTGCATCGGCATTAATATTCATTTCTTCGTTTTCGGGGCTAAAATTCTGTTTTTCTTTCATGTTCTTAATTAAAAATTGGTTGCGAAGGTACAACAGTCAAACATTTTGCCAATAGCTGTTTTGCCGTCAAATTGGCAATAATTTGCAAATATGTGCGCTATAGCCACATTAAGTATGACATGGATGTTACCTTTGATCCATGAAGAGTATTTTTTTGAACAAAAAGATCAGCCGCAGGGTAGAAACCGGTCATCCCTGGATATTTGGAAATGAAGTAAATACCGGAAAAGCGCTGGATGCAGCCGCTAAGGCGGGAGAAATTGTACATGTGTTTACACATGATAAAAAATTTATCGGCAAGGGGTATATCAATCCCCAATCGCAGATAATGGTAAGGCTGCTTACCAGGGATAAGGATGAAGTAATTGACGAACAGTTTTTCGTTAACAGGATAGAAAAGGCATGGGCCTACCGGCAGAAATTGGGGTATACCGAAAACTGCCGCCTTATTTTTGGGGAGGCAGATGATATTCCGCAACTGATCATTGATAAGTTCAATGATTATTTTGTGATACAGACTTTGGCTTTGGGTATCGATGTCTGGAAGCCTGCCATTGTAAATGCCATTGAAAAAATTTTCAGTCCCAAAGGTATTTATGAAAGAAACGATGTACCTGTTCGTGAACTGGAAGGCATGGAACAACAGAAAGGTTTTTTATCTGCCGAGTTTGATACCAATATTGTGATTACTGAAAATGGCGTAAAATTTAATGTTGATATTGCTAACGGGCAAAAGACAGGTTTCTTTTTAGACCAACAGGATAACCGCAGGGCCATACAGCATATTGTAAAAGATGCAAATGTGCTGGGCGCATTTTGCTATACCGGCTCTTTTGAAATAACTGCTGCTCATTACGGTGCTAAATCAGTTTTGGGATTGGATATTTCGCAAAGCGCCATTGATATGTGCAATAAAAATGCAGCTTTAAACGGGCTTGATAATATTTGTAAGTTTGAATGTGTTAATGCTTTTGATGTTTTAAAAGAATGGAGCAAAGAAGGAAAGCAATGGGATGTTGTAATGCTTGACCCGCCTTCGTTTACCAAGAGCAGGGCAACAATCGACAAGGCGGTGGCAGGTTATAAGGAAATTAATCTGCGTGGAATGAAACTGGTGAAGCCGGGAGGTTTTCTGGTTACATCAAGCTGTACAAACCTGGTGCAGCCCGAACTGTTTTTAGATATTATACAGATGGCAGCAACCGATGCCAAAAGAAAGATACGGCAGGTTGTTTTTAATTCGCAATCGGCCGATCATCCGGTTATACGTGGACAGGAAAATACACACTATCTAAAATTTTTGATAGTGCAGGTAATGTAATGTTTGAGAGGGATTATTTAACTACCTGAAATTTGCCGGAGTCTATGATCTTACCATCTTTATCTCTTAATTGATACAGGTACATACCGCGGTAAAAATCATCTAATGGCATGGTAAGTCTTGGAGGCATTTTGTTGAATTCGTTGATCTTCTTTCCCATAAAATTGTATATCTGCAGGGAAAAAGATTTATCATACCCATACTGAAATTCAAAATTGATTGCAGTAGTAGCAGGAATTGGATAAGGCTTTATCAGTTTTGCAATAGGTTCGCCCTGTACAGGGTTTCTAGCTTGAGCAAAAGAAGTAAAGTTTATTCCAATTAAAAGGATTAGTATGTAAACAAATTGTTTCAACTAAGTAAAAATAGGAAATTGTTTTGATTCACCAACACTTTAAACATAGCATTTTTTGTTCAATTTAAAGTTTTCCACATAACACTTTATAATAAAATTAAATTCAATAAATTATCAGACTGAATTTCTATGCACCCAGTTCTTCCAACAACTGGTTGATTGCTTTAAAATCGGGGACATCGCCGGCGTTTTCAAGCACTTTGGCATAACGGATATTGCCGGTTTTGTCAATAATAAAAGCCGATCTCTTGCTAACACCCTTCATGCCCAGTATCCATTCTGTGTATAAAGTATAATACAAAGCCGACACTTCTTTATTAAAATCACTTAATAAGGGGAAATTATACTTTTGTTCTTCTTTAAATTTTGCCAAGGTAAAAACCGAATCAACTGATATGCCAAGTATGGCTGCATTAACATTGCTGTAGCGGCTTATATCATCTCTAACAGCACATAATTCTTTAGTGCAAACGCTGGTAAATGCCTGTGGAAAGAATAAAAGCAATACATTCTTACCTTTAAGATCCGTCAGGCTTACCTTGTTTTTATCGCTGTCATTCAATGTAAACTCAGGTGCTGATTTTCCAATTTCAATACTCATAAATATTTTTTGTAAAGATAAGACTTGTGTAAATTAATCAACAAAGATGGATTGATTTAGTTTATATGATGAAGCATTTTTATCTTATACGGGAAAGGGTAGTTTGTTATTAGGTTAGTGGAATAGAAAGCAAAAACCCCTCTAGAAAGAGGGGTCTCATTGTTATCCAAACAATCCATAAAAACAAAAATCTTAAGTTGTTGGCACACACAGCTTTTTGTTACAGAAGATTATTTACTGATAAATTCGTTGGCAAAACAGGTTAGGACCATTCTGCAATAAGTTATTTGAATTAATAGAAAACAGGTAGGATGTAATGTAAGTCTTGTTTTGTTTGTGCAGGATTTACCTGGTAAAAACACGATGTAAAATTCATTGAACAGGCAGGTGAGCAATTCTCTTTTATCATAGAGTTGGATTTTAGTTTCTTTGGTTTTTCAATACGGTTAATCTATAAACGGATAGTTTTGAATTTTAGTATTAACAGCGCAGGATTAATTATTTTATTTGCCTGATTAATAATTTACAAATGGCTGTAAAGCAAAAGCCCCCGTGATTCCGGAGGGCTTTTGTGTATTAGAATTATTTAAAGGAATAGCATTAACCCTTTGAACCTGTTTTGCTTTTTCCGGCTGGTTTTGCAGGAGCAGCTTTTATAGCAGGAGTAGCAGCAGCATCAGCTTTTTTCTTTGCATCGTTTTCAGCAACCCATTTGTCGTAATCTTCAGCAGCTAAAACATCGCCGGTAATGGTAATGCTTACGAGTGCATCAACACCAGCAAATTTAACGCTAAGGTGCTTGTCGAAATGGTTGGCAGCAGCAGCATTATAAGTTGCTGTAATGGTACCGGTTTTACCTGGTGCAATTGGCGATTTTGTATAATCACCCATGGTACATCCACAGGTTGGGTTAGCCTGCTCAATGATCAATGGCTCTGAACCAATATTGGTTACAACAAAAGTTGCAGTAGCAGGAACCCCTTGCTTAACCTTTCCCATGTCAATTGTTTCTGAAGCAAATTTTGCCACATCAGCAGCAGTTTTTTGCGCAAACAGCATAGCTGAAAATGTTAAAGCGGCAAATGATAAGAATAATTTTTTCATGATTTTGAGTGTTTTGTGTTTTTTTAGTTTTTTAAATCGTTTAATCCTTTATTTTCCGGAGCAGAACTACCAGGAGTTTTCCACACTTCTCCTTTTATAGTTATCTGCTTAGATTGAGAATCGTTATAAGTTACAGTGATAAATTTTGTAAAGGGGCCTTCTGCAGCAGCATTATAGCCAACGGTAATATTTGTTTTTTCTCCGGGTGCAACTGTCTTGTCTTTTTCCCAACTTGGTGTTGTACATCCGCAACTGGCGTTAACCTGAGAAATTTTTAATGGTACATTGCTTTTATTGGTAACTTCAAAAATATGTGTAACTGGTTTGCCTTGTGGTATTTTTCCAAAATTAAACTCAGTTTCTTTCAAAGTAAGCATTTCATCTGCCTGGGTAATTGAAATGGTATTTGTGGTAACATTTGTGGTTAAAGTGCTGGGCTTTCCGGCAGGCACGTCAGTAGCTGCCGTTGCAGTTTGCGCCTTTACTGTCACCACCAGACAAAGTGCCAATAAGCATGTAAATAACTGTTTCATGTGTAATTTCATTTAGGTTAACGCTATCAAAGATAATAAAACGGCTGTATCTGTTTTAAATTGTTATCCTGTTAGGAGATTTTTAACAAAGCTCCCCTATAATTTATATTTTTGCCTTACATTAACAGGTTATGGGTACAAATAACAATACTGAAGCCGCTTTACAGGAAAAACTAAGTTTTGATAATTTCAAAAATGCAGTGCTTAAAGACTACCAATGCGCCTGCGAAAGCAGGGAAACCAGCTTGCTGGGCCGCAGGGAAGTGCTTACCGGAAAAGCCAAGTTTGGCATTTTTGGCGATGGCAAAGAAATTGCACAAGTGGCAGCAGCCAAATTTTTTAAACCCGGCGATTTCAGATCGGGTTATTACCGCGACCAGACTTTTATGTTTGCAAACGGACTTGCAACAGTTGAGCAATTTTTTTCTCAGCTATATGCAGATCCCAATGTTGAGCATGATCCGTTTAGTGCAGGCCGGCAAATGAATGCACACTTTGCTACAAAGTTTGTGAATGAAAATGGCGATTGGTTAAACCTTGCAGAGCTAAAAAATATAAGCAGCGATATTGCACCTACTGCAGGGCAAATGCCCCGTGCATTAGGACTTGCTTATGCATCCAAAGCTTTCAGAAAAATTAAAGAACTTAATGACTTAACCAATCTAAGCAACAATGGTAACGAAGTTTGTTTTTGCACTATTGGTGATGCATCAACCAGCGAAGGTCATTTTTGGGAAACCATCAATGCGGCCGGTGTGTTACAGGTACCTTTGGCCGTTTTTGTATGGGATGATGGTTACGGAATTTCTGTTCCAAAAAAATACCAAACTACCAAGGGCTCAATTTCAGAAGCTTTAAAAGGATTTCAGAAAAAAGAAAATACCAACGGTATTGACATTTATAAATTAAAAGGATGGGATTATGCCAGCATGTGCGAAATACTGGAACCAGCAATTCAAAAAATAAGAGATACCCATACACCCGCTATTTTTCATGTTGAAGAAATAACACAGCCACAGGGGCATTCCACATCCGGCAGTCACGAAAGGTATAAAACGCCCGAACGCTTAGCGTGGGAAAAAGAATGGGATGGCCTTAAACAAATGCGTGAATGGATTATTGAGAATGCGCTGGCGGATAATGAAGAACTTATAAAGATTGAAACAGCAGCCACACAATTTGTAAAAGAGAGCAAGCAAAGTGCCTGGGCTAAATATTTTGAACCAGTTAAATCGCTGGTTACTGAAACAACGGAAAAACTGGCAGTACTTCAATCAAATGCAGCTGTAAAAAAACTGACTGATGATTTAACCGCTTTACGTGAGCCAATGCGCAGGGATGTTATGAAAGCACTGGCTACTGCTTTGGATATTGCAGGAAATGATATTGGAGCGAATGCGGTAAAGGAATATTATGGGAAATTGAAAACCGAATACGCAGCTACTTACAGCAATTATTTATATAACGAAGGTCCAAAGTCTGCACTAAAAGTTACACCAATAAAACCTTTTTATGCAGATGATGCAACAACTGTAAATGGTTACGAAGTATTGAATAAATATTTTGATGAATTGTTTGCAAGTAATAGTAAAGTAGTGGCCTTTGGCGAAGATTTGGGGTATATCGGCGATGTTAACCAGGGCTTCAGCGGACTGCAGCAAAAGTATGGCGCAGACAGGATTTTTGATACCGGCATAAGAGAACTTACCATCATGGGGCAGGGTATTGGCCTGGCTTTAAGAGGCCTGCGTCCCATTGCCGAAATTCAATACCTCGATTATTTATTATACGGCCTGCAACCTTTGAGTGATGATGTTTGCACCACACATTTCCGCACGGCGGGGCAACAGAGTTGCCCGTTGATTGTAAGAACAAGGGGCCATAGACTGGAAGGTATCTGGCACAGTGGTTCGCCCATGGGTATGATCATCAATGCACTCAGAGGCATGTATGTATGTGTGCCACGTAATATGGTTCAGGCTGCGGGTATGTATAATACGTTGCTTCATGCAAACGATCCCGCATTGGTAATTGAATGTTTAAACGGTTATCGGTTAAAAGAAAAATTACCATCTAACTTAATGGCCTACACTGTGCCGTTGGGTATTCCCGAAATTGTAAAAGATGGAACTGACGTTACGATAGTAACTTATGGATCTACCTTGCGTATTGTTTTGGAAGCAACAGAAACGCTTGATAAAATGGGCTTCAGTTGTGAAGTTGTTGATGTGCAGACCTTATTGCCTTTCGATATCAATCATCGGATTGTGGAATGTCTTAAAAAAACAAACCGCATTGTTTTTGTTGATGAAGATGTGCCTGGTGGTGCAGCGGCTTATATGTTTAATAAAGTGATGGAAGAACAGGGAGGATATAAATATTTAGATGTGTCGCCAAGAACCATCACCGGTAAAGCACACAGGCCATCTTATGGCAGCGATGGCGATTATTTCAGCAAGCCAAATACAGAAGATGTTGTTGCTGTAATAAAGGAAATGATGAATGAGTAAGTCGTCTTCGACAGGCTCAAGACTGGCAGCTTTCTGTCATGTTGAGTTTGTCGAAACATAGACGGAAAGCGGCTTTTTAATGATACTCTTTTTTTGATACCTGATCATTATCAAATTATATGATTGATTTCGGTTTCTTACACGTCATAGATATTTTAGGTACTTTTTCCTTTGCAGTATCGGGTGCTTTTTTTGCTATGGAAAAAAAGCTTGACCCCTTTGGTGTGCTTATTCTTTCTTTTGTAACAGCCATTGGCGGTGGTACGCTGCGTGATATTATGATAGGCAACCTGCCCGTTGGCTGGCTAACAGATGAAACTGCAACCATTGTAATTTTTATTGGCGCCATTGGCAGTATGTTTTTTGGCCAGTGGCTTAAAAAAATAAATGCCACGTTGTTTTTGTTTGATGCTTTGGGCCTCGGTCTTTTTACCATCATCGGTATTGAAAAAGGAATAGAATTACATTTTAGTGTGGGTGTTTGTATTGCACTGGGCACTATAACTGCAAGTTTTGGCGGTGTTATAAGGGATGTGTTGCTGAATAATGTACCGCTTATTTTCCGAAAAGAAATATATGCACTGGCAAGCATTGTTGGCGGGGTTATTTATTACCTGCTTAAGCAAAGTGCATTGAATGATGATGCAGCTAAGATTATTTGTATTTTACTGATACTGATCATCAGGCTGCTTGCTGTAAAATATAAACTTTCGCTACCGGTTGTGTATTCAAAAAATAAAAAAGATGAAACTGACAATCTACCAGGTTGATGCTTTTGCCGACAAACTTTTCAGTGGTAATCCTGCTGCTGTAATTCCGCTGGATGCATGGATTGATGACAAATTAATGCAACAGATAGCCGAGGAAAATAATCTTGCTGAAACAGTTTTTTTTGTACCAAAGAAGGATGGGTTTCATATCCGATGGTTTACGCCTGAACTGGAGATTGACCTTTGCGGCCATGCCACCCTTGCAGCAGCATTTGCGCTGTTTAATTTACTCGGATACGAAAAAGATACGATTATATTTTATTCGCAGAGCGGCCCGTTAAAAGTGAATCGTGATGGGCTATATATTGCGTTGAATTTCCCTTCATGGAAACCGGAAAGGCTTGCCGATTACCCGGAAGAACTGATGAAAGGCCTGGGCATCACAGAACATTTAGGTGTTTATAAAAACCGGGATTATATCGTTGAACTGGAAACTGAAAAAGATGTTTTAGCAATAAGACCCGATTTTAGCCTGCTGAATAAAATAGATGTTATCGGCATAATTGTAACTGCGCCGGGCAGCAACTGCGATTTTGTTTCCCGCTTTTTTGCACCTAATTGTGGTGTTCCCGAAGACCCGGTAACGGGATCTTCACATTCGCAATTAATTCCTTTTTGGGCTGAGAAATTGGGTAAAAATAAATTGCACGCCATGCAACTCTCCAAACGCGGCGGCGAACTTTGGTGTGAGCAAAAAGGCGACCGGGTGATGATGAAAGGGAAAGCAGTGTTCTACATGAAAGGGGAACTTACATTGCAATAAATTCTTGAAGATTTTCATTTATCCTATTTAAGCTATTGCATTTTACAACTTCTCAAAGTATATTTATAGCAGTTTAATAACTCTTAAACAAAATCATTATGGCAATCCCGTTTAGTCCTCAGCTTCAGGCCGAGTATCTACGCTTGTTTGATACATGTGTGATTAATCCAGATAAACTTCCCGAAATAAATAGTATTGTAAATAAGATAGTCATTGGAAAAGAACGGTACGAAAAAGTTGCAAAAAAGATGAATATTCCCTGGCATTTTATAGGCATCACACATAGTCTTGAAGGTGGAAGTAATTTTAAAACACACCTGCATAATGGAGACCCGCTCACAGCCCGTACAGTGCAGGTACCAAAAGGAAGGCCAAAAACCGGAAACCCTCCATTCGAATGGGAGTTTAGTGCCGAAGATGCCCTTACCATAGAAGGACTTGGCGAGTGGAAAGATTGGAGTATACCGGGCATCCTTTATAAACTAGAAGCCTACAATGGTTATGCTTATCATAAACCGGGAATCAATATTAATTCGCCCTATTTGTGGAGTTATAGCAATCATTATAAAATGGGCAAGTTTATAAAGGATCATGTTTACAGTGCAACTGCGGTTTCAAAACAATGTGGTGCTGCTATTTTATTAAGAAGACTAACTGAAACACAGGCAGCACCGGTTGAAATTCCTGATAGGCTGACTTTGATAAAACAATTGGGAGAAACGGTGCTGTTTGCACCTAATCGTATAGTTGAAAAGGCGAGAGAGCTACAAAAATTAATGAATCTTGCAGGGGCTCATCTGTTAGCGGATGGCAAGGCGGGAAGAAATAGCTCAGATGCGTATTTCCGGTTTACAGGCAAATTTCTTACAGGTGATACAGATGGCGTAGCGTAACACAAACTGCTATTTAAGATTGTGATAAACTTTCTGCACATCATCATCCTGTTCTAAATGATCAACCATTTTTAAAACATCATTTGCCTGGTCTTCACTCAGCTCCATGGTATTGGCTGGTATCCACGTAAGTTCGGCGCTTATAATTTCAATTTTCTTTTCTTCCAAAGCCTTACTCATGTTACCATACTCATTAAATTTTGTACGGATGATCACATTGCCTTCTGCATCTTCTCCAATTTCTTCCAAACCAAAATCAATAAGTTCAAATTCCAGGTCATCAACATTAACGCCTTCGCCTTTTATTTTAAATTCGGCCATGTGTGTAAAACCAAAAGCAACGCTGCCGGTTGTTCCCAATGCTCCCTGGCCTTTGGTAAAATGCATTCTTACATTGGCCACGGTTCTTGTGGAGTTATCAGTTGCAGTCTCTACCAGTACAGCAATACCGTGCGGTGCATAACCTTCATACATGATCTCTTCATAGTTGCTGGTATCTTTGCCCATTGCCCTTTTAATGGCAGCTTCTACACGGTCCTTAGGCATACCACAGGCCCTTGCATTCAGGTAGCATCTTCTTAAAGCAGGGTTGTTATCGGGGTCGGGTCCGCTGGCTTTTACGGCAATGGCAATCTCTTTGCCAATACGGGTAAAATTCTTTGCCATCTTATCCCAACGGGCAAACATGCTGCTTTTTCTAACTTCAAATATTCTTCCCATAAAATGTTAATCCGTTAATTGGTTAAATCGTTAATGCGTGGGCCGGGTTGCAAATTTAGGGAAAATCATTGCGTAAACTGATTTTGAAAAAGTAGAAAAATTTTTAGCCAAATTCTCCAGGTTCCCCCTTTAGGTGGTTAGGGGTTTTTTAGGGGGTTTAAGAAAGCGGCACCTGTTGCCAGATGCCGCATTTCCTTCATTAACCATCAACTAAAAACTAAAGCCAACCGAAACTTTTACCACACGGTTGTAAGCCGAATAATTATCATTTTTATCAAGTTTAGATAATCCATAATCGTAACCTGCCTGTATATTAAGTCCGTTTTTAAACTGGTAACCAATGCCCCCTGTTAAGCCCATATCAACTTTATGAAAGCGCTCGGTAATACCAAAACCCCGGTTAAAAAGCGTTATGCCCAATACGCCCAATTTTGCATTTAAAGTGCTACGCACCAAATAGGAAACCTGCGGACCTGCGTATATATTCAATCCTTTATAAACATTGGCCTTTATCACTAAAGGAATATCTATATAATGCGATTGTACCTGTGCCCTTGCATTTACGCCCAGGTATTTCAACACGGGTATCTGAAAATCTCCTTTAAGGCTGTAACCTTTTTTGGAATATCCAAGGCCGGGTTCAAAAGCAAACACTTCAGAAATGGGAATGTGAACATAACCGCCGATATTCATACCGGTTCTGCCTTTGGTTACAATATAACCGTCAGTCTTATCAACGAGGTCCTGAATGACCTGGATATCATCGCCCTTCCAGGTGGCATAATTTACGCCTGATCTGATGCCGTAAGTAACCTGCGCATGTGCTGAGTTTATCATCAATATGCTGATGATGGTAAAAAAAAATTTTCTGATCATAGTTGGTTTGCAGGGTTTAAGGGTCTGCTTGGGCTTGGGTAATTAGAAAATGATGCCATGGTTTTTTATTTTAGAGAAGAATTTGTTAAAGGGAATTTTGTTCACCACCGTTTAACAAAAACGGATAGTTGTCAGGCCACTACGCAATATGGTTTGTAAAAAGTATTTTGAATTTATAATTGCTGCTTAAGTTATAATACACTTTTAGTGGCCTGACAACTAAAATCCTGTAAGTTTGCTGCACTAAAATTTGCTACATGGAAAAAGCTGTTTATTATGCAGATTACCTGCAACTGGATAAAATTACTGAAGCACAGGATCCCGAAAGTTTTAAAGATGGAAAAGAACCGGCGCATGATGAAATGCTTTTTATCATCATTCACCAGGCTTATGAACTTTGGTTTAAGCAGATTTTGTTTGAAGTGAATTCCGTAATTGATATTATGAACAAACCGGTGGTGAATGATAACAGCCCCGAAATGCAGACCGTGGTACACCGCTTAAAAAGAGTGGTTACCATTTTAAAAGTATTGGTGCAGCAGATAGATATTATGGAAACGATGACACCGATGGACTTTCTCGACTTCAGGGATATGCTGCGGCCTGCATCTGGTTTTCAAAGCTATCAGTTTAAAGTGCTGGAAGCAAAACTGGGTTTAAAATTTGAGCAGCGGCACGGACAAAATTATTACACATCGCAACTAAAGGAAAAAGATATTGCCATTATTAAAGATGCCGAAAGCGGTAAATCTGTTTTGGAATTGATTAATGCATGGCTGGAAAGAATGCCTTTTATTACCGAAGATTTCTGGAATAATTACCAGCAGGTTTATGTGGGCAGTTTGGCCGAAGCCGAAAAAAATAATGCAGCTACTTTTGAAACTGTTTTTAATAATGCAGATTCAACTATTGAGAGAAACCTTTCGCCTGAAGCATGCCGCTCGGCTTTGTTTATTATGATGTACCACGGTTACCCCATGCTGGAGCTGCCTTTTCAATTACTGGATACGCTTTTAGAAATTGACAACCAAATGGCTAACTGGCGCAGTCGCCACGTTAACATGGTGCAGCGCATGATTGGTACCCGCATTGGTACCGGCGGCAGCACCGGTGCCGGTTATTTAAAAGCAGCTATGGATAAACATTATATTTTTAAAGAACTGACGCAACTGAATAGTTTTTTGGTAGAGCGGAAAAAATTACCTGCGCTGGGGAAGGGGGTTGAAGGGAAATTGGGGTATTCGTAGGAATTCGCCTAATTGCGAATTCGTTTTGTATTTGCCAATGCAAATGCAAAACCAACAGAACACGCCATGAGGCGTGTTCCTACACGAGATCCTTTAACTTCTCCACCACCATATCAACTTCTTCCCGTGTATTGTGTTTGCTAAAACTAAAACGCACGGTTACCTGGTTGGGGTTGTTGTTGATGGCACGGATAACGTGGCTGCCCTGATCGGCACCGCTGGTGCAGGCGCTGCCGCCGCTGGCGCAAATATTATTTATGTCGAGATTGAAAAGTATCATCTCTGATTTTTCTGTTTTAGGAAAACTGGCACTGAGAACGGTGTACAAGCAACGGCCCAATGCATCGCCGTTAAATGCAATGCCCGGGATATTTTTTTTCAGTTCGTCCATCATGTAATACTTAAGCGTACCAATGTAGGCCATGTCTTCTTCCAGGGTGGCGGTTGCCATTTCAAGCGCTTTGGCAAAGCCAACTATACCGTACAGATTTTCGGTGCCGGCACGCATGTTGCGTTCCTGTCCGCCGCCGTGTACAAAGGGTTTTATGCGTACGTTTTCGTTGATGTATAAAATGCCCACACCTTTTGGACCGTGAAATTTATGTGCTGCACCGGTAATAAAATGCACCGGTGTGTTGCGCAGGTCGAAAGGGAAATGACCAACAGTTTGCACAGTATCACTGTGAAAAATGGCGCCATATAATTTGCACAGTTCGCCCACAGCATGAATGTCTAAAATATTACCGATCTCGTTATTGGCATGCATTAAAGTAACCAGTGTTTTTTCTTCGCTGGCTGCCAGTAATTTCTCAAGGTCGTCAATATCTACATGGCCGTTTGGTAATAGTTTTACATAGCTTACTTTAGCAATATCCAGGTTATCTATATGCTCAACAGAATGGGTTACGGCGTGATGTTCAATACGGGAAGTGATTACGTGTCTGCAACCTAAATCACGTACTGCGCATGAGATAGCCGTGTTACTACTTTCGGTGCCGCCGCTGGTAAAAAATATTTCGGCAGGGTGTGCATTTAAAATTTTGGCAACAGTCTTACGGGCTGTTTCAATAGCCATACGAGTCTCACGACCATAAGAATAAATGGATGAGGGATTGCCAAACTTTTCTGTTAAGTAAGGCATCATGGTTTCCAGCACCTGTGGGTCGAGTGCGGTGGTGGCGGCGTTGTCGAAATAGATTCTTTGCATGACAGTTTGTTGTTTGTGGTTTGTTGTTTGTGGTTGGTGCCTGCTTGTTTAAAAGCTGTTAATAAATTTTAGCTCTTTTAACTACAAACAACAAACTACAAACTGTTAACGGTTTTTACATCATCTTCCCAATATCCTGCATCAACCTTTTTGCAATATTATCGGCTGTTGTAGCAAAATTGCTTTCTGCATAAATGCGAATGATGGGTTCGGTATTGCTGGTACGTAAATGCACCCAGTCATTATCGAACTCAATCTTTAACCCATCTTCATCATTTATCGGCTGATTCTTATATAGATCTTTAATATTTTTAAAAATAGTTTTTACATCGGTTCCGTTGGTAAGTTCAATTTTATTTTTGCTGATGAAATAATCGGGATAGGTATTGCGTAACTGCCTGATTGTTTTTTTGCTTTTGGCAAGATGCGTTAAAAACAAGGCAATACCAATCAGGGCATCACGACCGTAGTGAAGATCAGGAACAATGATGCCACCATTACCTTCGCCGCCAATAACCGCATTTACCGCTTTCATTTTATTTACTACATTCACTTCGCCCACCATGCTTGGGAAATATTCGCCGCCATGTTTTATGGTAACATCTTTTAAAGCTTTGGTTGATGACATATTGGAAACCGTGTTTCCTTTGCGCTTACTTAAAATATAATCTGCTACTGCAACCAATGTATATTCTTCGCCAAACATGCTGCCATCTTCACAAACAAAACAAAGGCGGTCAACATCAGGGTCAACAGCAATACCCAGGTTGGCATTTTGAGAAACTACTGCCTTACTCAACCCGGTTAAATGTTCGGGCAAAGGCTCGGGATTGTGTGCAAAATTTCCGTTTACTTCTGCATTCAATACCACAATATCTTTTACGCCCAATGCTTTTAGTAGCGCCGGTACTGCAATAGCGCCGGTGCTGTTTACTACATCAACAACAATTTTAAAGTTTTGCTTTTTAATGGCAGCAGCATCTACCAGTTCGTAAGCCACAACTGCATCAATATGTTTTTTTAAAAGGTCTTCTCTTTTTGTGTAAGTGCCCAGTTTATCTACTTTGGCAAAATCAAAATCCTCTTGTTCTGCTGCTGTCAAAATCAGTTTGCCTTCATCGCCACTGATAAATTCACCTTTGTTATTCAACAGCTTTAAAGCATTCCATTCTTTTGGGTTATGACTGGCAGTTAAAATAATACCGCCTGCAGCTTCTTCAAATGTAACTGCCATTTCTACGGTTGGTGTGGTGCTTAATCCAAGGTCCACCACATTTAAACCAAGACCAATTAATGTATTTACAACCAGATTACTCACCATTTCTCCACTTATACGGCCATCACGGCCAATAACTATTTTATTATTGCTGCCCTGCTGTAAAATCCAGCTTCCGTAAGCTGCTGCAAATTTCACAATATCAACAGGGGTAAGGTTATCATTGGTTTTTCCGCCAATGGTACCTCTAATGCCGGAAATACTCTTTATCAATGCCATTCTAAATCCTTTTAGGGAGAGCAAAGATAAGAAACAGTTAGAAAGTTAATGGTTAAAGGTTAATAGTTAAAAGCTCTATTATTTATAGAACCCAACAACGAACAACTAACCTTTAACTGTTAACTTTGCCCTATGCAACAAACCTGGTTCAAAGATTGGTTTAACTCGCCTTACTATCATCAGTTATATTTTAACAGGGATGATAAAGAAGCGGCAGCTTTTATAGATAAACTTATCAATTACCTTAAACCTGCACCAGGCAGCAGCATGTTGGATGTTGCCTGTGGCAAAGGCCGTCATTCTATTCAACTGGCAAATAAGGGTTTTGATGTTACGGGAATTGATTTAAGTGACGACAGTATTAATGAAGCATTACAATCGCAAACAGAGTCACTTCATTTTTACAGGCACGATATGCGCCTGCCATTCTGGATAAATTATTTTGATTACGCCTTTAATTTTTTTACCAGTTTTGGTTATTTTAAAACCAGGAGGGAACATGATAATGCCATTCGTACTATTGCTCAGGCTATAAAAAAAGACGGACATTTTGTAATGGATTTTTTGAACGTGCATTATGCCGAAGATCATCTTGTCCATCAATCTGAAAAAGAAATAGACGGCATTAATTTCATCATTACCAAATGGTATGACGAAACTCATTTTTATAAAAAGATTGTTGTTGAAGATGAATGTCTGCGTGAGCCAATGACCTACACTGAAAAAGTAGCTAAATTTTCTTTAGGTGATTTTACCGAGATGTTTGCCTATCAGGGTTTACAGATACAGGAAGTGTTTGGTGATTATGGGTTTGGTAATTACGATGTAAAAAAATCTCCAAGGATGCTGATGATAGCAAAGAAGATGAAAAGCTGAGAAAATTTGTCTGGCTGTTTTTAATATTATGGTTGATCTGTTATTAGCACATCAGCAAATTAGCAAATCAGCACATTTGTCTTTGCTTTTATTTATTTTTATTGTTGATAAGCATCCACCGGGCTGTTTCGTAAAAGGCAGAGGTGAGTTGAGATAAATGCGCTCTTACTGAATCTTCCTGTAGTTTGGATAAAACGGGTAGATTATTACGAACCGGCACCAGTTCTTCTTTTTTAAAGCGAATGTTTTTTCTAAAAAAATAATCATCGTTCACCACGCCAATCCATCCCGGTGCATGATAAATAATAAATGCAGCATTTTCTTTTTTGGTTGAATCTAAAACATCTCTTCCTAAGGTAGTGTTTAAGTATGGTTGCTGCATCATGCCGGCAATGGTAGGTAAAATATCTATTTGCGAAACTGTTTCGGGTCTTTTTTGTGCAGCTAATAAAGCGGGAGCGTAAAACAATAATGGTACGTGCTCATCGCTCAGGCGCTGCTCTGTCCATGCCTGCGGATAAATGGCGGTAGCATTGCCTTCCACACCATGGTCGCCGGTAAAAACAAAAATGGTATTGTTAAAATGAGGGGATTTTTTTGCAGCTTCCATGAATTTTTTAATGCAGTAATCGGTGTAGGCAAAAGCATGGTATTCTTTAAGCGATTCAAATCCGTATTTTGCCAGGTCTTCATCAGTGATCAGATCACGTGCAAAATCTTTATCCTCTTCCGGTATATCAAAGGGGCGGTGGTTATCGGCAGTTTGAATAATGGCAAAAAAAGGTTTATCCTGTTTCGTTAAAACATCATTCGCCTCCAGAAATAAATTTTTATCACTAATGCCCCACACATTCAGGTTTTGTGCTTTGTAACTGCCTTCTTCATAAACATGCAGGTTATTGATATTAGAAACCAGACCTTTAAAATTATTAAACTGGCTTCGGCCCCCTATAAAATAATATTTTTCGTAGCCATCAAAATCATTGATGATGGTACGTTGGTTTACCGCTTCTTCGTTTCGGGTAGAGAATTGAGAGAGCTGCACATCGGGTATGCCGGTAATGGTTGCAAAAACACCACGGGCTGTACCAAAAGTTGGCGTAAAGCAACGTTCAAAAAAAATACCTTCGTTACACATCTGGTTAAAGTAAGGTGTGCTGTTTAATGGATTGCCGCTCATGCTGCTTTTGTACATGCTGAAACTTTCGCAAATAACCAGCACAACATTCGGTTGGCTCTCAAATGCCCTGCTGCCGGGATGTACCAGCCGGCTATATCTTTTTTGAGAAATGCTATTTTGATCCAATTGCAGAAAACGGCTCATATCAGCGTAATAGTCCGATGCTTTGTTGTTATGATCGGGATTTCTGAAACGGAGTGTAGTAAAAAAATTCTGTAGCGGGTTTAATGCAAGGTTACTTTTAAACTCATCGTTTAAATTAAAAGCCCTGAAAAAATCTAAAGGGGTTATTGTAAAAAAGCCATAAACAAACCAGCCTAACAATAACAAAGCCGCAGCATGCCATCTGCGGCGGTAAGTAAATTTGTGAATGTTCATATTTTTTTCGGTCACATCCACGTGCATTCTGCGAAACATCCAGATCGTCATCATTACGGCGCCAACCAACCCAAATAATATCCATACTACCGGGTAACTTTGCCATACCATTTGCAGGCTTTCACGGGGATCTTCTGCAAAAATTAAAGCATCGGCATTAAGCCGGGCATTGATGTAGGCAAACTGGCCAAAATCTGCACCATAAAAAAAGAGTACCAATAGGGTTGTTATGCCAAGATATGCCGTCCATAGTTTTTTACCACGTTCGCTGGTGAATGGCGAAAGCCGGGGAAATAAGGAAAGCAATGCAATGGGTAATAAAATAAT
>JBBQLS010000034.1:0-23185 GCA_038328115.1 Chitinophagales bacterium | reverse complement strand
TGGGGTACAAAATCAGGATTGTTTAACAAACCGGTGCCGTTCAGTTCTAAAAAGCAACCGGTACCAACAGTACCACTGCCTATCACATCGCCGGGCATCAGGTTAACACCATAACTGCAGCGTTCAATGATTTCGGCAAAGGTCCAGTCCATATCAGCCAGGTTGCCTTCGCTTACCTGTATGCCATTAACACGGCATTTCATGCCCAGGTTCCATGCTTTGCCAGTATGATTTTCTTTACAAGGCACTTCGTATTGTTCCAGTTCATCTAAAGTAACCAGCATGGGTCCTATCACTGTTGAAAAATCTTTTCCTTTTGCCGGCCCCAGGTTCAGCAGCATTTCTTCCATCTGTAACCCTCTTGCACTCATATCATTCATGATCATTAAGCCCCCAATATATTCATCTGCCTCGGCAGCTTTAATATTGCGGCCCGGTTTGCATATAACAATGGAGGCCTCCAGCTCAAAATCCAGTTTTTGAAAATGATCGGGCATACAAACAATATCGCCGGGGCCTTGTACGCTGTTGTGATTGGTAAAATAAAAAATGGGGTATTGATCAAATTCCGGGATCATATCTGCCTTTCTGTTGCGCCTGGCTGATGCAACGTGCTGCCTGAAAGCATAACCATCCCTGCAACTGGTGGGCGTTGGCACCGGCGCAAACAAGGTTACGTCTGCAAAGGATTCACCCATTTCGTTGCGAACCAGTCCATCTTTTACCTTCTGCTCTACCGCCATGGCCATGGGCATTAATTCATCCCAATAATTAAGAAACATAGCCATCGAATTGGGTAAATCCCGATGTAGCTCTTCCAGAGAATAAATTTTTTCGTTTACCAGCATTCCCAGTTGGTCATGGCCGTCTTTTAAAAATGTTACTAATCTCATAAAATTATTTTGTTGCACCAAAAATAGCTATTTATACCGAGGGAAAATTGGTAAGATAATTGCAGAGAAATGATTTTTTATCTAATTTCGTTATTAATTAACCGCTATGCATTTCGATAAAATTCATAACAAGGGTCAGGCCAGGTTATTTAAAAACCAATACCTGGAGTATTTAACAAAAACGCACCCGCTCGTTATATGGGGCATGTATTTACCCATAGCAGGCTTCCTGTTATATTTCAGCACTTCAAAATTGTCTTTTACTGTTTTACAGGCCACGTTGATCTTTGTGGCAGGCATGATCTGCTGGTCGTTATTTGAATATACGGTTCACAGGTTTATATTTCATTTTTTTGCAGAAAGTGAAAGAGCCAGAAAAATTGTTTACATCATACATGGTAATCATCATGAATACCCAAGAGATAAAGAAAGACTGTTTATGCCCGCCGTGCCCAGTTTATTATTGGCCGTAACTGTATTCAGTATCATGTACCTGTTTGCATTTTTATTTGGGGTATCGGCATATACTTTTGCATTTTTTCCAGGATTTTTAATAGGGTATTTAATTTATGGTAGTATGCACTATGCCATTCATGCCTGGAACCCACCCTTTAAATGGATGAAAGCATTATGGAGAAATCATCACCTGCATCACTATAAAAATGTAGAACTTGGTTTTGGCGTAAGCTCAACCTTATGGGATCATATTTTCGGCACTATGTTCGATCTGGAGAAAGAAAAAATAGATAAGGAAAAAGTGCAGGAACTGATGTTCAGTAAGAAGAACTCCGGAAAACAATTACAGGAACGTTAATAATTTACCATTTCTCTTCCTCATCAAAATTATTATGCGGTTTGTTGAACTGCTCACGGGTTTTTATTTTTTGCTGTTGCCTTTCAATAATAAGTGTGGCAATAATATTTCCGGCGTCTTCGCCGGAGTTCTGTTGCAGCAGCGATTTTAGTTTCTGCTCATTTACATCAATGCGGTACAGGTAAGTGATAAGTTTATCGAAATCATCCTTTATCAAACCATTAATATAACCTGATAATTGCGCATGAATTTCACTAAAAGACTTTTGCGCTGTAATCTCAATAGGCAGTTCATTATTTAAAAGCGATATCAATTCAGCATTATCCATCAGCGAAATCTATTTAATCATTTCAATCAGCGATTTTTTTCCATCACACCGGTTCCAAATAAAGCAAAGTCGTATTTTACCGGATCGGCTTTGTCTAAAGTACGCAAATATGCGGTTAGTTCCAAGGCAGTTTGCCAGTTTACAGGTTGATTTTGTATTAATTTTAATTCTGTTGAAATTCTTGCCACGTGGACATCTACAGGACAAATAAGTTGTGCAGTAGAAATATTTTTCCAGATGCCGAAATCAACTCCCTTATCATCGCTGCGTACCATCCAGCGCAAGTACATATTTATTCTTTTACAACTTGAATTCTTTTCGGGCGATGCAATATGCTTCCTGGTTCTTTCAGGGATATCGGGCAATGAAAAAAAATAATGATAAAATCCTTTCAGGCCATTTTCAACCGTTTTGTCTTTTTTATGCATCCATTGCGTAAAGGCATTTTCAAGTGAATCGTATTTTGAGAAATGCATTTTAAAGAAAGCTATAAAATACAAAAGGTCGGTTGTGTTAAATGTGCGGTGTTTAAAATGAAGTAGTTTTTTTAATTCTTTATCTGAATGGGTCAGACAAAATGAATACGGATCATTATCCATCAACTGCATCAGTTCTTTTGATTTATTGATGATGGTAGTGCGGTTGCCCCAGGAAAATATCGCAGCAAAAAAGCCGGCAATCTCTATATCCTGCTTTTTAGTAAAACTGTGGGGAATGGAAATCGGGTCATCTTTAATGAAAGAAGGTTGATTATACAAATCAACCTTCTGGCTTAAATATTTTTTAAGATCATTTTTCACGGGTTCACTTTTTCTTTTTTAAACATGGCCGCTACAGCAATAAATACCCAGATTATATTTACGATCATTGACGGGTAAGCCTTATGAATCATGGTATTAATGGTGAAGAAGATTCCTCCCAGTAAATTACTCACAATGTACCATGCAGAGGTGCTTTTTATTTTACCATTAATGTTCAGGTAATAAGCTCCTATGATCAATACGGCGCCAATCCAGCCAATAATTTCAATAAAATAATTCATGATTATTTTCTATTCAATTGCTTTATTCAAATCTTCAATTAAATCATCAGCATCTTCAATACCAACACTTAATCTTATCAAACCATCAGTAAGGCCGTTTTTAATACGCTCCTCTCTGGGTATGCTTGCGTGTGTCATGCTTGCCGGGTGATTTATCAGCGATTCAACACCGCCCAAACTTTCGGCGAGTGAAAACAAATGAGTACCGGTTAAAACTTTATTGGCTGCTACCACGCTATCGTCTTTTAATTCAAAACTAATCATGCCACCAAAGCCACGCATTTGTTTTTTAGCAACGGCATAGCCTGCGCTATCTTCAAAACCGGGCCAGTAAACCTTTGCAACTTTTGCATGATTGCGTAACCAATGAGCAATTTTCTCTCCATTCTCACAATGTTGCCTCATGCGCACATGCAGGGTTTTAATGCCACGCAATACTAAAAAGCAATCCATTGGGCCGGGCACAGCACCACAGCTTTTCTGTATAAAATATAATTTTTCTCTTAGTCCGGCATCATTCATCATCAGTGCTCCTTGTATCACATCGCTGTGGCCGCCTAAATATTTTGTGGCAGAATGCATAACAATATCTGCACCCTGGTCTAATGGGTTTTGTAAATAAGGCGATGCAAAAGTATTATCAACACAAAGCAAAGCATTGGCCGCTTTTGAGATGTTTGCAATGGCTGCAATATCAGTAATGTTCATCAACGGGTTTGTGGGTGTCTCCAGCCATATCATTTTTGTGTTGGCAGTAACAGCTGCCTGCACATTGGCAGCGTTGGTAGTATCCACATAAATAAATTTAATGCCGTAGCGTTCCCATACTTTGGTAAATAAACGGTAACTGCCGCCGTACATATCGCTGGCTGCAATTACTTCATCGCCGGGGTTCAATAATTTTATTACGCTATCGGTTGCCGCAACACCGCTGCCAAAGGCCAGGCCAAATTTTGCATTCTCAATAATGGCATAAGCATCTTCCAAAGCCTTGCGGGTAGGGTTTTGAGAACGGGCATATTCATAGCCTTTATTTTTACCCGGAGCTTCCTGGACGTATGTACTTGTTTGATAAATGGGCATCATAATAGCTCCTGTACTCGGATCCGGTTCTGAACCGGCGTGTATAAATTTTGTAGCAAGCTTCATTTCTATAGCATTTTTAAAGTGATTATTCAAGACATGCAAAGGTGGGAAATTAAAAGGGATTTACAAGTCAAATTACCTGCGCCGCACACAAATACCGCCAATCGTAATTTTTATCTGCATGTGCAGGTAGCGGGCCTATTTTTTTGGCAACTGCATTTTTTGTAAGAATGCCGGCATTGGCCAGTTTCTTTTTTGCTTCATGTATATAATCCTGAACAGCATGATCTTCCATCCAGTGTTTTTGGGGGGGCTCAAAGCCAACTTTTTCTTTACGCCATACAATTTCATCGGGTAGTTTTTTATTCATGGCATTGCGTAGTAAAAACTTTGTCCACCCATCATGCATTTTTAATTGCGATGGCAACGAAAAAATAAACTCAGCCAGTTCATGATTCAGGAAAGGCAAACGTACTTCCCTGCTATGCGCCATGCTGTTTCTGTCGGCAAAGCGCAACAATTCCTCCAGGCCCATTTCTGTAATATTAAAATGCAATATGTCATTCAGTTTGGTTACAATGGGCTTGTGAATACCAACCCACTCCTGGTGTTTCAACAGGTTTAAAAAATCGTCGCTTATATCTGGATGAGAAATAGTTTTCCGGTATTCCTGTTTTTCTAACTGCATAGCCGCATGAGACGGCAAAAAGGCTGCGATGATATTTTTTATATCCCATCTGAATACCTGGTTGTTTTTACGAAATGCCCTTCTTTCAATTTGTGTAGCGCCCAGTTTATGCCTGCTCAGCACTTCCTGCAAAAACCAATGAATATAACGCGGATACCCAGCGAGTATTTCATCCGCACCCTGGCCATCCAGCAATACTTTTACATCGTGTTGCTTGGCAAGTTCAAAAACTTTAAACTGTGCAAAAATACCGGAAGATTGAAAGGGTTCCTCCTGGTGATAGCAAAGTTTTTCAAAATCGTTTATCAGGTCAATGGCCAACGGCTGCGTTTGATAATTGGTAAGATTCAGGTTTGACGAAACAACCTGGATGTATTTTGACTCATCGTTTTCAAAACCCGGAAATACTGCTGAAAAGGTTTGCAGATTCTTGCCGGTATTTTTTTGTAATTGATTAATAGTATAAGCAATGGAAGAACTGTCTAAGCCGCCGCTGAGGCTAGTGCCAACCGGTACGTCACTTCGCAATCTTCTTTTTACGGATAGATTAAAAAGTTCTGAAAATTTTTCGATTGCATCCTCAGCGGCAATGTCAATTTTCATTTCTTTATTTAAACTCCAGTACCTGGTAATTTTTGAGAGCTGGTTTGATGCAGGTTGATAAGTGAGGTAATGTGATGGAGGCAAAGAATAAATATCATCAAAGAATGTCTGCTCTTTATCTATACAATTTTGTACATGCCCCAGTGTGATATAGTTCAGGAGCATTTTATTATTTACTTTTTTATCTATCCCAATGGCCCAAAGTGCCTTCATCTCGCTGGCAAAAATAAAATTTCCTTCATCTTCGTAATAAAAAAATGGCTTTTCGCCAAAGCGGTCACGGGCAGTAAAAAGCTTTTCTTCCTTTTCATCCCAGATGGCAAAGGCAAACATGCCATCGAACTGCTGCAGGCATTTTTCTTTCCAGAAATCATAAGCTGCCAGAATTACCTCAGTATCCGATTTTGTTGAAAACTGGTACCCTTTGTTTTGCAGAAAAGTCCTGACCTCAATATAATTATAAATTTCGCCGTTATAAACAAGCTGATAGCGGTTTGCAAAACTCATGGGTTGTGCAGCACGGCTGCTGAGGTCAATAATGGAAAGCCGGCGGTGACCAAGGTGAACCGTATTTTTTTCATTATTCCAGAAACCTTCCCCATCGGGTCCGCGGTGAGCAATGGCGTCGGTCATTTTTTTTAAATGAACCGGTGCGTTTGTATTAGGGGTATGTAATAATATTCCTGCAATTCCACACATAGTGTAAATATTCAACTAAAAGCTATCTGTAAAAAAAATAAATTTAATTAAAGTTTATGGGCAAAACAGCTTTTACATCGCCCCAGGCCATTACCAGATCGCAACCATTGGCCGCTTTTTGAAACAGCATGGTAAAATATTCTATCTCCACATTGTTTTTTATAACTGGTACATCCATTTCGGCCAGGTCTTTAGCTTTATCTATGTGCAGTCCCCAACTGTACAGGTTGTTATTGATAATTATTTTCCATTTATCAATATATGGTATGCAATAAATAATATAGCGGCCCGGCACTATTTTTTTTCCGCTGATAGTAACAGGTTTAAAAAACTCAATTTCAGTGGCTTCATTGGCACCCAGGCGCCAATGCTGTCCATAATATTGTATAACATTTTCGGTAACAGACGAATCTGCAAAAATTATTCTTCCGTTTTTTTGGGGACGGCTGTAGATAACCCTGGCAACCGGTTGCTCCATATCGGGAGTAACCATTTTTTGTTTTGGATAATCTTCCGGAAAATAACTCATATCCATCGGCGACTTATCAACAGACAAAAGCAGGCTGTCATTTACAGAAACCGGTATCCGCAATAATTTAGTTTCGTCACCCGGTTTAACAGTTGTTTTTTGTACACAGCCGACAAATAATACCGGTATCCATACAAATACAACAATTGATAATTTTGTTTTGGAAAAAATAGCCATAGCATTCAAAAGCGTTGGTTAATAAGTGTTATAAATACTGCGATGCTTAAAGATACTGAAATCAACTCTTTAATACCACTACGCTTATAATAAATCACCTTATTTACAGAGGAGCTTACGTGAGCTACGCAGTACTTAGTAATTCATCCATCTTACTTAAACTGTATTTTTTCAGATCCGGAAAAAAGTTGTTATAGCAAATCTGCATGGCAGCATAATGGCTGTTAAATATTTCAAACGCTTTTTCGCTTTCGGTAAGATAAGCAGCACGACCAACCAAGCCGCCAAAACTTTTTTCAATTCCCCATGCGTATCTGTAATTATATAGCCAGTTGTACTCCTTCATATACGGAAACATTTTCTGAAACGGGAGCGGGAAAAAAACTGAAAAAGGTTCCAGCAGATTATAAGTAGCAGTGGCAAATTGTTTCAGATCTGCTTCGGTATTAAATTGCTGTATATCATTTGCCAGGAAATGATCGTACACAACATCTGCAAATGCGCCGGAGTATAAACGGTATTGAGGCCGGAAAAAAGATTTCAGCTCTTGTGTGGCTGCATGGGTATCAGTAAAATAGTCTATTGCACGATGGAGCTGAATGCCTTTTTGTATAGCAACGGGATAATCGAACTGCTTTTTACCTTTTATATAATCGCTGATCATATTGCCTGCCAGTATTTCAGGATTATAAAAGGAAAGATATGCGTGGGCCAGGTAATTCATTCTGATGTTAAAGATACTTAGTTTAGGATAACCAGTTGCCGCTTTCACTTTTTAACAATACCAAATCTTCTTTTATCATTTCATTAAGAAAAAAGAGCTAATTCAATACTGTAAAGGATTTCACAAATAAATTCGTAACTCTTTCTCAAGCTTTATTTACCGCTTACAAAGTGCTTAACTTTTTATTTACATCGCCTGTACCTTATTGCCTTTTCCAACGATGGGGTGTTACTACTTTTGGGTTGTAATTAAGCTGCAAGCCATGAAGCAGCAATTTTTAAACAAACAAAAGTATAGTTATGAAAAAAATCAAAACCGTTTTAACAGCAATTGTAATGCTGTTGTCCATCAGTTCATTTGCAACAGAGCCCCAAAAGGTGACCCCCGTGGTAAAAGCTGCATTTGAAAGTGATTTTACCAAAGCCAGCGTGGTAAACAGGGAGAAAACAGACGAATTTTACTTTGCTTCTTTTTTACTTAACAACGTAAGTGTGCAGGCAGCCTACACCGAAACCGGGCAACTGATAGGTACTTCCAGAAAAATTCCTACAGATCAGATGCCTTTGAGTATTTCGCTGGCCCTGGCCGAAAAGTATAAAGGATACCAGGTGGATGATGCGGTTACAGAGTTAACCTTTGCATCGGTAACGCGGTATTACGTTACTGTTTCAAACGCAAAGCAGGTTGTGCGGCTTAAATGCTTCACCAACGGAGACATACAGGTAGAAAGCAAAATTAAAAAATAGTATTTTTGGGTCTAGGAGTGTGCCTCCGGCATTCAGCCGGGGGCTTTTTAATATCGCTTTTTTACATCTTGGTTTTCTTCTGTGCTGGTTAAGAAATCGTTGCTGAAATAGACCAGTTAACGCCCCGGCAAAGGTACCATCGGCAAACTTTCATTCCCCGTTTCATTAACTGATTGTACTGCAAAAAAATAGTTGTCTTTTGAGTAAGGCAATCGCATTTCTGTTTCAGTGGTGAAAATTTTTCTTTGCCAGAACGCGCTGGTGGTTTCCCGTACCAACACATAATAGCCATTTACTTTTCCCGTAGCCGGCTTTTGCCAATACAGTAATGTGGAATTGGTTAATTTTTTTACTTCCATTTTTACAGAATCGGGCATACCGGGTGCTTTAGATAAATTAGCAAGGTTGGCAAGATTAACTGCTGTATTCTTACGCAGGTATTCGTAATCAATATGCTCTTCAAGGTCGCCGTACCGGATGCCGTTCTCTACTCTTACATCCTGGTGTTGCCGGGTGTAATTCTCATTCATCTCGGTAATACGCACTGCTGCAAAACCACGCTGCACGTAGGGTGTATGGTCGCCACCGCGTAAAAAACGATCGTTGCGGTAAATTAAAACCACTTCCATGTTATCAACATAGCGTTCGCCAATTTCTTTTACATAGCGGGCAAGCTGCCGTGATTTGCCATCGTTTTCCAAACCCAGGTTGCGGATATTGGCAGCCACTTTCTCAGTTTCGTAAGCGGGAATACCTTCGCTGAACACCCGTAGTTTAGTGTTGTTGATAATATTGGTTTCATTGCTGTTATTACTGCCCATAATATCGTTATTCAACACTGCAACAATATTCCAGTTTTCTTTTTTCGCTTTTTCACTCATAAATGCAGAACCTAATAATCCCTGCTCCTCACCACTTACTGTTACAAAAATTATGGTGGCCGGAAAACCATGTTTGCTCATAATCCTTGCGCATTCCAATACTGCAGCACTGCCGCTGCCGTCGTCATTGGCACCGGGTGCATCGCCCAAACGGTCTGTGGGGCTACTGCGCATGTTATCTAAATGCCCGCTGATGATGAAGATGCGGTTGTCGTTGGGGTCGGTTCCTTTTAATGTGGCTACTACGTTACCCAACAGTGTTGTTGCATCAATTCTTTTTCCGTCTGGTTGTAAAGTGGTTGTATCAATCATGGCTGTTAGCCTGCCGTTTGATTGTTTTGCAAAGTCATTAAACTTGCCCAGCACCCAGTTCCTTGCTGCGCCAATGCCACGCTTTGCATCGGTTGGTAAGCTTAATGTATTGCGGGTGCCAAAAGCCACCAGGGTTTGTATGTACGATTTTAAAGAATCGGCTGAAACCTCCTTCACCATTTTTTCAATTTCCGCATCACGGTGGATGATGGTTTGTGCGAACAGATAATTAAACGACAATAGCAGGATAATAAGGAATGACTTTTTCATAACGAGGTTGAAGTTATACTAATTCAACATAAAATAATGCCTCTCTCTGTTAACAGGAATGCCAAATACCACTTTTGCAAAAAAAACAAAAGGATTGTCTATTTCTTTTTCAACAATATTTTCTCCTTGGTAAATGCAAATCCGGCATCAACAAATGCTAATATTTTACTCCAGTTTGCAGCGGGTTCCAGGGTGTTGCTGTAGTATTTAGTGTAAGTAATTACCAGCTTATTCCCGTCTATTTTTGCAGTAGATTCAAAACCACCACATTCGTTTTTTACACTTTTATTTAGTTTATCAATACCTTCTGCAGTATAACCATCGGGTATTTTAAACGTTACGTTGTGATTAAAACTACGGGCAAAAGGCATGTATATATCCAGTTTTCTTTCCCGCTGGTCGGCCTTAATCTCAAGCTGACCGCCAACAAATTTTCCGGCCTCAACTATATAATTATTGCCGGCTTTTTTTACCCAGCCATCCATACTGAATTCTTCTTCAATGGCTGTAGATGACCCTGTACCTGAAAATCCTTTTTGCAGAATGGTAAAGTTTTTCAGTTCCTTGGGCTTTTCATCATATTCAGACGTAAGCTCTTTTAAAAATTTTTCTTTCTGTTCTTTTTTGGCTTTAGTGATTGACTGTTCCGCATCTGACCAGTACTTTCTGAAATTCCTGTCTTTGGTCCATTCTTCTTCCAGGTCAGTTTCCTTATCCAGTAACTTACGCTCTGCTTTCAGATAATCTTCCAGTATCAAGGTTGCATTTTGCAGGTCGCGGCGCAAATGGCCGCCTGCCGTGGATTTTCGTTTAATATTGAGTAATTGTATATTGGCGCTGTCCATGTCAACGTACACCTCATCTGTTTGAAAATTGTCGGTAGCAGCACTTTTAAATGCAACGGCCTTTCCATTCAGTTGATCTGCTTTTTCCTGGCTCATATCTCTTCCGCTTTTAAAAATGGTGTTCTGCTGAATGTATTTGTAAGTTTCGTTTTCAACAGAAGCTGGAATTTCTCCTAAATTATACAGGTTGCTGCTAAAATTATAAAACGTGTATTTTGATGCTGCCCTGGGAATGCGTAAAAGAAAGCTGAAGTCGCCTATTGAAAAAATATCTTTATAATTTACCTCGTTTGTAGAGCTGGTAAGCACCAGTTCTGCATCTGCATCAAATAGCGCATTTATTGTTTTCATCACTTTTAAAATGGTCTCAAGCTGCCTTATTTTACTCTGGTCCAGGCTGCAGTCGTAAAAATGATCAAAACTGGTTTCTGCGCCATTATTATAGCTGTACAGGCTGCCAAAGCTGGCAAACCGGTAATAGTAATAAACATAGGATATGATGGAGTCCATATTTTCTTTATCAATACTGTTGTCTTTGGCATAAGTCTTCCAGGCACCTTTCAATTCATTCGCTACGGGGGTTTGTACCAGGTACGGCTTAATTAAATTCACAAATTCATGTTCAACATCTTCCGGCGATGTTACTTTTTCTATCACACCGGTTTTGGTATAATCGCCCCGGCCATGCACGATATCTGCAAAAGCATATTTAAGTCTTACAATCGGTATTTGCCTGCTTTCAGAAACCCAGGTTACATTGGTAGATTTCGGCAGATTGCTGGCAGATAATTCCAGCAGGTTATCATCATCAACAGGGGTAATTTTAAAATCGGGTGCCCCGTTTATTACCTGGTATTGGGCGGCTACCCTTTTATCCAGCAATATTTTTATTTTCAAATTCACAATCGGGTATTCATCGCCCAGCACAAACGTAAAATAGTCAACGCTTTTATCTGTACGGGCCTGATCAAAATAAGTAATATAGTAGTCAATAACATCGCCAATGGCAAGATTGGGTACTGCGATCTTATTTTTTTTCCCATCCTTTGTCTCGTCTAGTTTTACGGCGGCTTCATCTACATTTATTTTTTGTACCGACCCATCTGCCTTAGTAACCCGGATACCCATAAAAGTATAGTTTCGTAATTTGGTAAGTGCTCCATTGGTTTTGCTTTGAAGCTGGTTAAAATTTATTTGAGAGTACTCGTCCAGCGATACCTGATCGTTAATAAAAATCCGTTCCCGGATAGTTCTTTTAATAGTACTGTGCATTTTGCCCACGTACAGCAGCGACCGGCCTTTGCGCTCGGTATTTGTTTCCACCGTTTGTTTTCTGGCCAGTATAACGGCTGATTCGTTTTTATATTCCGCCGGCAATTTATTGTTTTCAAAAATGGGATCTTTATCGCTCCATATTTCCTGGTCAATTTCCTTCGACATGTCAATGTAATCGTTGTTTTGCGCCAGGGCTGGTAACGCATACATGGTTATAAAAAGAACAATAAGTATCCGTTTCATGTGGTTTCTTTTATAGGTACTGTTTTTCAATATTATTTTTCAAACGTAGCAAATTGCAAATACTACTTCGTTAACACAACCTGTTCTTTATATTTTTCAGTAAGTTCCTGTATCTGTTTATTCCAGAGTGCAAATTCTTCTTTTTTCAAAAGCGTTTGCTTTATTTTCAGAAATTTGTGATACAGCAATTTATTGCCGGTTTGTTTGTAGGTGATGCTGATGTCGAGTATACTGTTTTGCAAATTAAGGTTGGCCGGTAATGTGCCGATTTTATAGCCCGCCGGTATGGTCAGTTCGGTTTCCTGATCCATTACTGTTTTATTTGACATCTCCATATTGTGTATTCGTTTTGCAGTGTCAATAGTAAAATTGTCAAACTCTTTTCTAAAGTCAAGGTCTAAATATATTTCATTGCCAAATACAGATGCTCCGTTTTTGTGAACCACATCGTAACTGATGGTAAGTACGCTGTCGATGCCTGGAATCTCGGATCTTTTTAAATTGCTGATAATGTAATCCTGATTGCTTTCCGACAAATAATTTATCACTGCTTTTTCAAGGTTTTCTTTTTTTATTCCGGTCATTTTGTTGATCATATCACTCCTGGCTTCGCCTTTATACATATGCGTTGCGCTACCCTTCAGATCCTGGCCATCAATGGTTAATATCCTTTTTTCCCTCTCAGGATTTTGCTCGGCAATTACTGCAGGCACATTTGTTAAAATGTATTTATCGCCATTTTCTATCAGCACCTGGCGGCCGGCAATACGTTCGGCATATTGGTTAAATGCCATGTTGGTTTCGGTACCATCTAAAAAATAGGTTTTGCCATTGGTTAACCAGGCTGTTATCATGTGGTTGTGTACACTCAGCGAGGGTGTACTCATGTCGTATGGAATATGATTGGTGCCAATCCAGCAAAGCCTTGCATCGAGCCCAATACCTTTAAGTAGCCCTTTTAATAAATTGGCCATGCCCTTGCAATCGCCATATTTTTTAGTCATTACGTCGGTTGCTTTGGCCGGTTTAAATGCTGCAATACCATCTTCGTAGGCAATGTACCGTATGTTTTGATGCACCCAGTTGAGCAGGGTTTTTACTTTATTTGTTTCGCCGTCTACGCCGCTGGTAATTTCAACTGCCTTGCTTTTTAAAGCTTCTGCATCGTCCGTGTTGTCTTTAACAATTCCATAGCACCATTTATACTGATCGTCAATTGTTTTAAAATAGGTTTGCTGCCCGCTGGCAGTACTGGCTTCTTTACACAATACCAGCACATGCGGATAATTGTAAGCCATACCCTGATCATAAGATTCTGACTTGAATGCAGCTAAATCTTTCATGATATAGCTGTAAATATCTGCATCCTGTTTACTATCGTAACTGGTTGTTTTTTTTATATCGTTACCTTCAAAATTATAATCCTTTAGTTCGCATTTCATCCATCTTGGTATAATAAATTCCACCACTTTATTCTGCACAAAATATTCTTCGGTAAAATAAACTTTAGTAAAATAACGTGGATCGTTGTAGGTTTTGCTTAATGCTATTTTAGCAAGTACTCCGCTTTCATCAAAGGGAATTTTAAAATGGCAGATCCGTGCATCTGAGTAAAAAACATCTTTTACCGAGTAGTAATCATATTGTATATCTACCCCGCGAAAAGATCTGTTCCTTACATTTACATTCACATCATCAATCGTTTCGTGATCGTTATACATTTCGGTATATATAATACTCGTTCTGGTATTTTCGCACCTGAATTCAGTAGTATAATTTTCTTTTATTGATACCGGATTTGCTCCTTTTTCCAGTTTAAATAAGAAGGTCTGCTTTTTATTTTCGATAACAATATTTTTGTCATCATCATCACCCCCTGCGCCCTGCGCAAAAAGTGAGACTAATAATAAAGCGGAGAATAATAATTTTTTCAAGAGGGTATTTATTTTATGGTCGGCATTAAGTCTTTTTAAACAATATGGTATAGAATATTGCTGTATAATTTGTAGTTTCACAATATAGGAATAGTTCTCAATTCTTCGTTTAAAATTAACAAGAGGTAATTTTTATAACGGCGGTTGCATACAAATTTCTAATAACCAGTAGTTGAAAAAAAATTCATAATAACTATGAAACCGGTGAGATTTGATTGTGCAAGCTGCTTTTAGCTTTGGAATCAACGTAATCCATCCTGCTTTCGACCCGCTTTTTTTTATCTGCCATCCGTTGGTGAATCCATGGTGGCCATTGACTGCTGTCTTCAGCATCATAAATACGCAATTCCTGAGTATCATCCTTTTGTATAAGATCTTCCTCCCGGCACCCAAGTAATTCTGCTGCTGTTTTTACACCCGAGTAACTGGCACCTGCAACTCCGTGACTCATAATGCTGGCACCGCACATGTACAGGTTTTCAATTTCGGTTTTGGCTTTGTAAGAGAATGGGCCCGTTTGCATAAACCCTTTTTCTGTACCATATACATTACCCTTGGTAGATTTAATGTAATGCTCATTGGTGATGGGCGTACCCAGCTCCAGGTGCACAATATTTTCATGAACAGCGGGCAAAATTCTTTTAAAGGTATTCATCAGTTTTTCGCAAAGTCTTTCTTTTGTTTTTTGATATGCCTCGGTGCCTTCTCCACAAATATTCTTAAAAGAATCGTAGTCTATAAAAGTAACCACTTCAATGGTATGATGCCTGCCGTTAAAACTCAGTGGATCTTTTAAAGAAGAGCAACTGATGAACAACGAATCAAATTCATCTGTTTCAAGTATAGAGATTTTAGTGAGGCCATCATAAATATCATCCATGTCTTTATTGGGCATAAACCAGATATTGCCAGAGTCAAGCCCGGCTTGCCGCACATCCATATCTACCGAAATAAAAAACATAAGTGATGTAACAGAATAGCGGGTTGCATTGAGCTTTTTAAGCAATTTGGCACTCAGATTTTCATGGCCAACCATTTTATAGGTTACAGCCGGATCGGCGTTGGATATTACCCGCTTTGCTTTTATGATCTCTCCGTTTTCTAATTCAACTCCTACTGCTTTTAAACGGGGTCCTTTGGAAATATTTCCTGTTTCCGCTGTTATTATTTTTTTAACTGCCTGGCCGGTTTTAATTTCTCCACCATATTTTTTTACGGCATTCGTCATTGCCTTTACAATGGCCGCCCCGCCACCCATTGGATAAAAGCCACCGTTAAAATAGTGATCCATCAACGCACAGTTAAAAGGAAAGCTTGCTTTAGCAGGCGGAAGACCATGATCGCCACACTGAATATTGAGTACAGATTTTAACAAGGGGTCTTTAATATGCCAGCCAATTACCCTTTTTAAACTGAACAGGCCGTATTTACCAAGGTGCCTGGTTCGGTATGCAATGGTAATATTATCCCAAAAGCCATTCATTTTTGGTATAAGAAATATTTCGGTGCTTACCTTTTTAACAAGCTTAAGGTATTTTTTTATCCCCTTTTTTTCTTTCGGAAATTTTTGAGATAATGATTCTGATAAATTTTCTATGCCAGCCGGCATATCAATTCTTTCATCGCCAATCCAGCAATGCTCGTAAGCATCTTTATTCATCCTGAAAAACACCAGGTCGTTGGCAATGCCCAGGCCTTCGTACAGATTGCAGGTAGATTGGCCTTTATCCATGCCACCTATATAATGTACCCCGGGGCTAAACCGGTGGCCGTCAATATAAAAGCTATGACACCATCCCCCAGGCACATAGTGCTGCTCAATAACGGCTACTTTTTGTCCGGCTCTTGCCAAACACAGTGCCGCAGATAGTCCTCCAGCTCCGGAACCAATTATTATAGTATCAAATTCTTTCATGTCATTATGTGTTGCCGAAATAAATTTTGAGCAATATCAGCGTTTGTTACCCGTTATCAAATCTAAGCTAATCTTTTAAAATTCAGGTAATAACAACGCTTTTTGCCTAAATGTTAAAGAAAAGCTATGAAATAAAAGTTTTAAACAAAAAAACACTGTGGCATGATTTTGGGTTTTCCGTACCTGACTTCCGGTTATAAAATTTGAAAATTATTTTTTTTAAACTTAAAATCTAAATATTATGTCTGAAACAAATTTCCCAACGCCATCTGCACAGGCTGCTAAGGGCAATAATTACAAAAATGCCGTAATCGGTGTTTTAGCTGCAGGAATTATAGCCGTTTCGGGCTATGCTATTTATGCTAAGAATGACACTACAAAAACTATTCAGCAACAGGAAACAACGATTGCAAAAGTATCAACCGAAAAAAGTGATGTGCAGGCAAATTTTGATGCTTCGCTTTCCAGACTTGATTCTATGCAAACAATAAATAAGGGTTTGGAAGGAAATCTTACCGCAAAAAATGATGAAATCACCAAGGTAAAGGCCGAGATACGCAGCATTTTAAACAAGAAAAATGCAACAGCTTCTGAATTGGGCAGAGCAAAAACTCTGATAGCTTCTTTAAACGAAAAGATCACTTCAATGGAAGCCGACATCGCAAAGTTGAAACAGGATAATCAACTGCTTACAAATGACAATGTTGTTTTAAAGCAAGATAAAGAAACCCTGTCAAAAGACCTTACTGCAACCAAAGAAGTAAAACAGGCTCTTGAGAAGAAAGTTGATATTGCATCTACATTAAATGCCAGCAACATTGTAATTACCCCCATCAATGTAAAAAGTAATGGTAAAGAAAAAGTTTCAACTACGGCTAAGCGTGTAGATAAACTTATAGTAAGTTTCGATGTTGACAACCGTATTATTCAATCAGGCTCAACCGATGTATATGTAGTAGTGCTTGGACCCGATGGAAAAGCCATCAATACTGGTACAGAAACATTTACAACACGTGAAGAAGTAGCGATGCCATTTACTGCTAAAATGCCGGTAGATCTTGAAACTGCAAAAAAGAAGAATGTTGAATTTGCATTTGCTCCAGGATCTACTTTTGTTCAGGGCGCATATACCGTTCAGATTTACCAAAACGGTTTTTTGATAGGACAGGGAACCCGTGAATTAAAGAAAGGTGGACTGTTCAGTTAAAGATTTCCGGTTTTGGTTCTTAATATAAAATTACAATTGTTGTAATTCAAAAAAAGCTACATGAATTTTACTTCATGTAGCTTTTTTGTTTTGTACACTGCTGATTGATATTGCTTATGTTTATTTTGTAATATATTTGTAATTATAAACCGTATTCATCATAAGCTTTAACTTTTAATGGCATGAAAAAAATTATTGTAGCCGCGGCTTTGTTTATAATTACCAGTAGTGCTTTTTCTCAAACTTTTATGCATGGTGCAGGTATCACACTTATAGGCAGTACCACAGCACAGGGAAGCAACAGCGATATTGGCTTGGGCGAAGGCTTTACATATTTCCCTCGTTTAAATTTAATAGAAACTGAAAAATTTTCTGTTTCTGTTGGTATTCCTTTGTGTGTAGGGATATCCGCCACCACTTCTTACTCTTACAATTCTTATGGATACGGTAACGGGAGTGGTAGTAAAATAGGGTTTGTCTTAAATGCTCCACTCATAATCAATCTAAACATAGGCAGGGGTTCTACAAAAGAGAACAGGAAAAGATATGGTTATTTTATAGGTGCCGGTTTTGGTTATCACCACGATAATTTCTTAACGTCCAGCCGCTACGACCCGGCAACGAACAGTTATATAGATAGCTATACTTCCAACACATACGGCCCTGCCGCAAACGCAGGCTTCAGGATTGGGGTAGGCAAGCATCATAAAAATATAGAAATAAGGCTTTCTTACATGAAAGGCATTAATGAAAGCAGGCCAAATGTAATGGGCCTGGCTGCCGCTTTTAATTTTTAAAACAGGCATAATTTTAATTATGTTTAATGCTTTCCTTATGGGAAAGGCTTTTACTTTAACAGGTAAAATATTGATTGGATTTTGGTGTAATAAAAAAGCTAATTCTATTACTTTTGTGTTTTTATTGTATGAAACGAAATATTAAAACTGTAGCCATAATAGGCGGAGGCCCTTCAGGATGTTCCCTTGCTACCCTTTTAAAAAGAAAAGGGTTTAAAGTAGCTGTTTTTCACCTGGAAAAAAGACCCGAAATCATAGTAGGAGAATCATTGGTACCCGCCATCATCCCATTTTTACAGGAGCTGGGCGTGGAAGATGAAGTGAAAACGTACAGTACTTATAAGCCTGGCGCTTCGGTGTGGGTAAATAAAGATGAGGAAGCCACATCGCCCTTTAGTTTTGGCGGCGGCGGATTACCGCATTACGCTTACAATGTACCACGTATAAAATTTGATAAAACCATTTTTGACCTGGCTATACGTGAGGGTGTAACTTTCTTCAGTCATGCAGCAAAGTTGCAACAGGTGGGCAATACCGATGAACTTAAATTAAGCGATGATACCATCGGAGCCACCGGTGATTTTTTTAATGGCCAGCCCGACCTGATTGTAGATGCCAGCGGGCGTTCCCGAACCATTTCACGCCTGCTGAATATACCTACAAAAGAAGGGATCCGTAAAGACATTGCTCTTTTCGCACACCTGAGTGGAGCCGAAAAAATTGAGCCTTATAATATTCATTTGCATCGTTTAAATAGGGGATGGAACTGGAGAATCCCCTTACCAGACTGTATTTCAATAGGTGTAGTAATTAATCCCGATCATTTAAAGGCATACGGAACAACCAAAGAAGAACAATACGATAATTATTTAAAAAACGATGAGACCCTGCATAAATTTACCCGGCTTGCAAAAAGAGAAACGGGGGTAGTACAATACAATAATTACCAGCTCATCTCCCAGAAAATGTATGGTAAAAATTGGATGCTGACCGGTGATGCCGGTGGGTTCCTCGATCCTATTTTTTCTTCCGGGCTTTTTTTGGCCATTAAAGGTTCATTCGCTGCAGCCGAAGCAATCGCTGCCAGTACTGACGAAGCGTTTAAAAAATACCAGAAATTCCAGTTATACGAACTTTCAATCTGGCAAAAACTGGTTGAAAGCTGGTATAGCGGCAGTCTTTTTACCCTCTTTATGGTTGGGCAAGACAGGATGGATACTGCTTTTGGTCGCTTCATAGGCCCACACATGCAACGGCATTTAACCCGTATTTTCTCTGGCGAAGCCGTTTACAAAAGCTATAGCCGCCGGTTTCTAAACTTTGTTTTAGGACCAATGATCACACTTATGAAAGTTGGACGACTGCATAACCGTAAAATGAGCGACCTGGAAATAAAATAATCTCCCAATAGCCTATTTTTAATAAAGAAAGTCTGCCAAACCCTTGTTTGCCGGTATTCAAGAACTTGGTTTGGGATTCTAAGCCAAAAAAATAACCCCTGTATTCTGGCACCGTCCATCAGGTTAACTTATTAATCCAAATATGGCAAAAAGCGTGGGATCAATTCCCTTCCACATCGCTCATCAGCCTTATTTACCGTTCATCAAAATGAGGTAATTTTATATTGTGTTCTTCCGTTTTAATGAAAACACAATACCAGCAAGTGTTTTAGAGAATTTTAAAACTAACAATTACTGCATATTACTAAAACATACTTAGTACTTTGTTTTGCATAGTACTAAATACTTTCTATCTTTGTGTTATCAAAGTAAGCGAAGCGAAAAAAGCCGAAATTTTAAAAAACATCATTTAAAACATAATTAAAACAAAAGTCATGAAAAAGCAATCAACAACCCAGTTCTCACCAATTAGTAAAGAGCAAAGTGAAAAATTAACTACCGTGGTAAATGAAACAATTGCACTTGGAGTCATTCCGGTTAAAATATTCAGCAGCGCCGACCTGTGGAACATTCAACGCAGGGGCCGTGCCGTGATAAGCCGCAGGAATTATTTTGCCTAAACCAAAAAAAGTATAGCCAGACTTAATGGTTTACAGCTCAACGTTACTGCTGCAGGCTCCGGAATACCATCCGGGGCTTTTTTATTACGGTAAATTTGTAAAAAATACTGGCAATTAATTTGCTTTTATTTTTTTGTAAAAGGTAAAAAGCACTATTTTTGCAGCCCGAAACGGAAACTACTTCTTCCTGTGCGTAGTTTTTCGTTGCGGTGTAGAATAAATAGTAAACAAGATCCTGATGTAAATCGGGAAAAATTCGGGAAATACATACTCCTCCCTAGCTCAGTTGGTTAGAGCATCTGACTGTTAATCAGAGGGTCGCTGGTTCAAGTCCAGCGGGGGGAGCTTGAAAATCAAGGGTTTAGAGACAACTGTTTCTGAACCCTTTTTTCATTTGCACCAAGATTTGCACCACAACTGAAATATTCTAAACATTTAAACTAGACTACCCATTTCTAGCAAAGTTTATTAAATATCTTCGATTATTTGCATTAAAAAATCAGCCAGTACTCTTCCAGAAAATTCTGATACCAGGAACTCTTCCCGTTTTCCCGAATTTGGATTCATTAACTGATCAATTAAAATTCAGTTGTCAGCATAAAGCAAATAGCTTTTATTATCTATTCCAAATTTAAATGGTCTGATATCATCGAGTTTGTCTTGTCCTTTTTCCAGGATAGAGTATGAAGAGTGTATGAAATTAGTATATAGCTTCAGCAGCGGGTTCCCGGATGATTACTTTCCTTTTGCCCATTTATCAATCATTTTGTAAGCATGGGTTTTTCCGGCTGCAACGTAAGTTTTTTTTTGCGAGGCTTCTATTTTGTGCGGCAAGTAAATGAATTTTATCAAATTCTTTTTGCTCAATAATAACGAAGCTTTTTTATCTATTGTAAGCGTTTCCATATATATGTACTGTTGTATCAAATTTACTTTAAAAAAAATTACTTTTGCCCTCTTAAACATCAAATATGAGCAACAGACCCGTTTCAAATTTTATAGAGCATCATTACCGCCATTTTAATGCAGCGGCTTTAATGGATGCAGCCAAAGGCTATGTAACCCACTTAGATGAGGGTGGTAAAATGATGATAACCCTGGCAGGTGCCATGAGTACCGCAGAGTTGGGCCTTAGCCTGGCCGAAATGATACGGCAGGATAAAGTAAGCATCATCAGTTGCACCGGTGCCAACCTGGAAGAAGACATCATGAACCTGGTGGCACACAGTCATTATAAAAGAGTACCTAATTACAGGGATCTTAGTCCGCAGGAAGAGTGGGACCTGTTGGAAAACCATTACAACCGCGTTACCGATACCTGCATACCGGAGGAAGAAGCTTTCCGCAGGTTGCAGCAGCATATTCATAAAATATGGAAAGATGCTGATTCTACAGGCGAACGTTATTTTCCGCATGAGTATATGTACAAGATGCTGCTGAGCGGTGTGCTGGAACAGTATTACGAGATTGACCCAAAGAATAGCTGGATGCTGGCAGCAGCGCAAAAAAATATTCCTATTGTGGTACCGGGTTGGGAAGACAGCACGATGGGAAATATTTTTGCATCGTACATTATTAAAAACGAAATGAAAGCTACCACCATGAAGAGTGGTATTGAATATATGGTTTGGCTGGCCGATTGGTACCGCAATAATTCTGCAGGCAAGGGCGTTGGTTTCTTCCAGATTGGTGGTGGTATTGCCGGCGATTTTCCTATTTGCGTTGTGCCCATGATGTACCAGGACCTGGAATGGCATGATGTTCCTTTCTGGAGTTATTTTTGCCAGATAAGCGATTCAACAACTTCTTACGGATCATATTCAGGCGCTGTGCCCAACGAAAAAATTACCTGGGGTAAATTAGATATTACTACACCAAAATTTATTGTGGAGAGTGATGCTACGATTGTTGCTCCGTTGATATTTGCGTGGATATTGGGTTGGTAGTTTTTTAATAAAGTTAACTTTTTTAAAATGAATTCACAACTTGAAGAAACATACCTGGAAGCCGAAGCTGATATCAAAAATGGTAATTATGTAGAAGCTTTTCGCAAGTATGAAATGATATTAATGGAAGAACCAGGGAATGGTCCAACATTAAATTCACTAGGTTGGCTTAGTAAAACGCAAATTGAAGACTTTAAAAAGGCTGAAGCATATTACAAAGCTGCCATTTCATCTGATACACAGTATCCGCATAGCTATCTTAATTATGCCACGTTGTTAACTGATATGGAAAGGTTTGAAGAACTTGAAGAGCATTTGCAAAGTTGTTTCCGCATTCCCAACATCGAAAAATCATGGGTATTTATGAAACAGGGTTTAATGGAAGAGCTGAAACTGAATTTTACGGAGGCAATTGCTTATAATGAAAAAGCTATTTTGATGGCAGTAAATGATGAAAAGATAAAAGAGTACCAGGAGAATATTATACGTTGTAAAAGTAAAATTGAGTTATCAAAAAATCATAAAAAGTGGATAGACCAGTTACGAAAATAATTTTTCAACTTTATCAGATAAATATTTTGGATGCTCATCAGATTGATGAGCATCTTTATTTTGTGCTAACTTTAAAATAAAAACCTGATGAAAAATTTCCTCCTTTTTATAACCATGTTATTTTTAATGCGGGCTTCCCGTGCGCAAACCACATTACCCATTCCATTAAATATAAAAAAGACCTTTGATAAAGCCACCCGAAGCGTTACCGGAGCACCGGGCAAAAATTACTGGCAAAACCATGCAAACTATGATATTGCAGTAAAGTTTGAGCCTGCTACCAGACTTATCAGCGGCACAGAAGAAATAAATTATATCAACAACAGTCCCGATACACTGAAGGAGATTGTTTTTAAACTGTACCCGAATATTTATAAAAAAGGCTCTCCACGGTTAATGAAAATAGAAGACGATGATGTTAACGACGGTGTACAGATTGAAAAGATAATTGCCAATGGCGAAGTAATTGAAGCCAGGAACTATCGTATTGATGCTACCAACATGAGTGTTCGTATAAAGGCGCTGGCACCCGGTAATACTATAAAGTTTAATATCGGGTTTTCTTATACACTCAATAAAAAATCTCATATACGCACCGGCGAAGTGGAAGACGGGGCTTATTTTATTGCCTACTATTTTCCACGCATTGCCGTGTATGA
>JBBQLS010000033.1:0-23492 GCA_038328115.1 Chitinophagales bacterium | reverse complement strand
GCTTTTACTGCAGCAACCAATGTAGTATGATCGGCTGAACCTGCAGCATTATCAACTATATCTTTAGAAGGTACCATATTGGCACCGCCAACCATAACACCCTTCTCTTCCATGGGTTTCATGGGTTCATCCTTTACCACAGTGCTGGTATCTGTTTTTGTTTCGTCTGTTTTAGTTTCAGAATTGTTACATGCCATAAATGTCACTGTTGTTAAAGCACCTGCTACCAACAGCGAAAAAAGATTCTTTTTCATAAAAAGTTATTTTTTTAATTTAAATATGGCTTAGATACGGAGTAAAACAGAATTTGGATTGCCGGGCGATCATATTTTTAGAGTATTTGGAAAAGCAATTAAATGCTACTGAATGGTATTAAACAATAAACGGAAAGAAATAGATAGAGAAGTATCCGGATAGAAATATCAGTTTTCAATTACTGTCGGTGTTCCCTCTGCCATCCAGGTGGCAAATATTTCTGATATTTTCCAACTATTGCCGGCATAATTTTCAGGACGGGCTATCATATACTTTAAAAATAATTCCAGCTCGCTGCGTTTGACAGCCTGCATGGCAGCAAATAGCTTTTTGCCGGTATAAATTCCGGTTTTAATATCCTGATTTTGCTGTGGTATTTGCTGCAGCATGGCACTTCCCGTGTATTGTATATCGCTCACCATCGAATCAAGCACGTTTTGTTCGTCTTTTTTTGTATTGATAAAAACTGCCTCGCTGTTCATGAAATTATTGCCAGATACATCGGTAAGCTGTACGGCATGATTCATCACATTCAGCAACAATCCATCATATACATAAGGTTCTTTTAATCTTACATAAATTATATCCCCTGCTATTGGTTGCTGGTCTTTTTTTAACCTGATACCAAAATAATAATAGGCTCCTTTAATAAGATTACACCTTCCCCAGCCTGCCATAGCGGTGTCCAGCTTAGTACCGCTTTTATAAGCATGATAAAGTACTCCCAATTGTTTATCACTGATTGCTACCGGAAATGCATCCGACATAATTACCTGCACCACTGCTGTTGAATCGCTCAGCGGTTTTATATACTCCGTAATTTTAAATGCAATCAATTTTTCTGCCGAGTTTTTTTGTGCCAGCAGTTGGCTACTGAAGAAAAAGAGAATAAATAAAACCGGAAGTTTACGCTGGTTCATGGAAAAATTTAATAGAAAAATCTGCAGGTTATAACGCATTGATTTTTGCCAAAAGCTTATCGGCTAATTTAGCATCAAGCGGTTTTAACTCGTTGTACATAGTGTTGGCGTTGGTTTTATCTCCCTGTTTTACATAAATAAGTCCGCTATAGTACCTGCATAATGTGCTTTTATTATCCTGTGCAAGTCCTGCTTTTAAAGTATTCAGCCCTTCCTTATTTTTATCCGTCATGTATTGTGCGTAACCTAACTCGGAGTACCCGGCGGCAAAAGTTCTGTCCAGCTCAATTGATTTATTAAGCAGAGGAATTGCCTCCTCATACATTTCCTTTTCGTTATAGCACCAACCCAGGCCATAATGTGAGCCTGAACTTTTAGGATTGTATTCAACGGCTTTTAAGTAATTGGTTATTGCATCATCCACTTTTGCCGGGCTAAAATTAAGCCGGTAAACATCACCCATGCCTTTGTAGGCAGTACCGTTCTTTTCATTTAATTCCAGAGCATTTTGATAGGCTCTTATCGCTTCACCATTTTTTTTGAGTTTGTAATTGGCAAAACCAATCTCATTGTAAACATCTACCCCTTTTTTTATGTCATTTGCTTTTTTCAGCCATTCAAGGGCAGTTGTATATTCAGCCATTCCATTGTATAAATATCCAAGGTTATAACAGGCATCGTCGCTCTCATTGTTATTCTCATAACATTTTTTATATGCGGTAATGGCTTCTGCATCTTTCTCCATATTCTGGTAAACATCCCCAAGTTGCTTATATGCCAATGCATAGGTTGGTTTTATTTCAATGGCCTTATTAAGGCACCTTAGCGCATCTTCGTTTTTAGCAATTTTTTTATAGGAAAAACCCAGTTCCTGCCAGGCCAGTTGGTCATCTTTTTTAAGTGCCACCGCTTTTTTTAACCTTTCAATTGCATTGTCATATTTATCAATGTCGTTGTAACACCATCCCGCCATATAAAATGCCTTTTCATTCTTAGCATCAAGTTGTGCAGCTTTATCATAAGCTACTGCTGCTTCATCATAATTTTTATCATCATACAGTTTCTCAGCTTTATCAAACCATTCTTTTGATGTTGTTTGTGCAAAAGAAACAGCCGATATAACCAGGCTGATGAAAGTTATTACAGGTTTTTTATACAAATTTTTCATACAAAAATTTTTGCTAAAATTAATACTGAAGCGTGTAATTAGCAATACCCTGTAACGGGTATTTTAAAAAGAAATGCTGAAACCCCATTTAAATGCCCAGTTATCGGCAGCTTTTGGCAAAGTATAATATCCGTAACGGTAAAATACACCACCGCCTACCCCGAGATAAACCAATGAGAACAGGCTTCGGCGGTATATATTTTTTATCATTAACCCCGATTCGAACAAACCCTTATCGGGTACTTTGTAAGCAAGTAATTTATGAGACGATGCATTATGTAGTGCTCCGTAACTTATATTTTGCACCAGGTATATCTCTGGCCTGAAGGAAATATTTTTTGGTTTGAATAACAGGTTACCAAAATTATGCTCTAGATATAAATTGGCTGTACTGCTGGCAACAAATTCATAAAGGCCAACCGTTTGAAAATGATCAGGTACATACGCACTCACCTTACCCGATTTTGTTGCCCTTTCATTAAATAAATATGAGTAAGGCACATCGCCCCAAACCTGCCCGGCTTCTATACGAAAAGTAGTTTTACCAAATCTCTTTAATTCGAAACTATGGCTGAAACGAATGGCTGCTCTTGTATAATCCAGATCGCCATTTAAAACATTTTTTAAACCTTTAGAAACCTGTATCAACAATTCAGTTGTTGCAGCTTTAGTGCGTAACTTCGACCTGCCCACACGGGTAAAACTTTCGCCCTTGTTAAGCCTGAAACCAATCCCTATTTCTGTATTGCTGAAATGGCGCAAATTTTTGCCATCTTTTATAAATTCATATTCATACATGGCAGGGTTCCGGTTTTCATTCAGCAACCATATATCCGACTGGATAGCAGGACGGATCTTTGTACTGAAATTAACTTTAAACTGTTCTACACTATCAAAACGTGAACGCTGAAAATTGCGGAGCGATTGATTTGAAAAAACAGACCCGTTGCGTACAAAATAATCAACATTACCAGGCTCAGTAATATCACGGCTATAATCGAAACGTAAACTGGTATTGGTTCTTTTTTGGATGTTGAACTGCACGTTACCGCCATATTTAAAAGCTTCATCACGCAGGCCATAACCGAAAAACACACCAACAGAAAACCATTTACTAAACAATGGATTCGTTTGCAAGCCTGCGCCAATCCTGAAACTTTCGTATTTATTAATGCCTGAAAGAATATACTTAAACGGAATATCAACTTTTCCCACCGGAATGCCTTCAATAGAAAGTATCTGGAAAGCTTTATTTACTTTCTCAATCATGTTGCGGTATTTAGCCGGCAACAATTCATAGGTTTCGTATGTTATTTTTCCTTTATCATTCAGCGAATCGGTACGCATGCGGCGCCAGGTTGAATCAGCACGTTTGCCTGCCTGTAATTGATACTCCAGCTTTACATCAGAAAAATCGGCCTTGGTAAAGGTTTTGCTGAAATCTACGTTTGTAATATAACTGCGAACATCCCAAAAAAGTAATGTTGAATCGGTACGAAGGTCTTTTTGTGAAAGAATGCTGTTTAATTGCGAAGGAAACCATTTTCCATGTACACGTTCATATTTTTGCTGCAATTTAAAAGTGAAGATTACTCCCTTTTCATCTGAGGGTGAAACAATAATATTTTCAATGGCATAACCATCTGAATTAACGTAAAGCAATCCCTTTAGTCCTCTGAAATTTTTACCTGCCCTTGGCTCAAAACTTATGATATAAGTAGTGTCTTTTTCGTGTGGTATTCTTTCTTTAAGTCTGAATTTGTACATGTTGATGCTGCCTTCAATTACCGGACTTACAAAGCTGATATTATTCATCACCAGGTAATCTTTATAAAAGCCAAAAGGCTGAAAGTCGGAAGTTGTTACTCCCATAGTTGCATTTTTTAAACCCGAAAATTTAGTGGCCAGAACGGTTTCTTTTGTTTGGCCTGGATATTTATAAATACGTTCAGTATAGGATTCCGTAAGCATCAGATAGTTTTCTTTAAATCTCTTGCCCAACTGGATTCCCAGGCTTTTACCCGATGTATCTTTTGATGCTTTTACAACTTTGTTCATCTGCTTATTCAGTTGTTCCATCTGGGGAACCGAATTCGCTTGTTTAGTAGTATCCGGTTTATCCCGGTTACCGTTACCATTCCAGAAGCGGTCACCACCAGCCAACGCCGCAATGGTGTAAGCATTGTACTTAAATGTTGGTTGCTGCTCGGGGTCATTATTTTTTTTATTGCGCTGCAATAGTTTGATGATGCGGTGTGCGGGGTTTTCATTGGTGGAAATAACAACATTTTCCAACTGACCATCAGCAGGCTCAATAAATAAAGAAACAGGATTTTCCGTTTTTTCAACGTTGTATTCCCGGGGCTTATAACCGATATAACTGATGAGCAAAATTCCGTTCGCAGGTAGTTTGTCAAAAGAAAAATGCCCGTCTATATCTGTAACAGTACCGGTGGTTGTGCCTTTAAGCGTAACACTTACAAATGCAAGTGGCGCTTTTGTAACGGCATCGTAAATTGTTCCGGATACTGCTGCAGATTGTGCAATCAACAGGAAAGGAAGCAATAAAAAAGGTAGAAGAAAGAAAAACTTCCGCAGCATCATAGTTAATTAACAGGTCAGTAATAAGGTTATAAAACTAACGAGATTTTTGCTGCCACAGATTTTAAAAACCTATAAGGTTTGCAGCCTGGCAATGCAGCCCGGCAAACCTTATAGGTTTTATCCTGCCTACTGCATCGAAATCCATTTTAAACAAACCGGTTTTCCTACGTTAATCCTGTTGCCGGTGTCGGTTAACAGACCGGTATCTTTATTAATTTTAAACACAACAATTGCATCGCTGTTTTGGTTTGCTACCAATAAATAATTTCCTGAGGGATCAAAATTAAAATTGCGTGGAGTTTTACCCAAGGTAGATTGATGGCCAATAAGCGACAGTTTACCATTGTTTTGATTGATGCTGAAAATGGTAATACTATTGGCTTCTGCCCGGTTAGAAGCGTACAGGAATTTTCCATCCGGCGAAACATGAATATCAGCACTTCCTGCAATGCTTGTATCTCCTGCAGGCATATTGCTGATGCGCTGTATGCTTTTGAGTTTCTCCTTCTTATATTTATAGGCTACAATGGTGCCTCCCATTTCTTCCGTCAAATAGGCATATTTGTTGTTCGGGTCAAAACAGATATGCCTTGGCCCGGCGCCTGGCTCCGAAGCTGCAAATGGCTGTTTGGCAGGAGTAAGTTTTCCGGTGCTGGCATCAAATGCATAGATCATTACTTTATCGATACCCAGGTCTGGCACGAATAAAAAACGGTTATCATCCGAAAAAAAAGTACAATGCACATGAGGAGAAGCTTGCCTCGCTTTGTTGGGGCCAGTACCATCATGTTTAATAACGGTTGTTGCCCCACCAAGGCCGCCATTTGCTTCAACCGGAAGTATAGACAAACTGCCGCTGGTATAATTGCCAACAGCAACCCACCTGCCTGTTTTATCAACACTTACATAGCAGGGATGATCGCCAGCTGAAGGCTGCCGGTTTATGAAAAACAATGAACCGTTTTTTTTATCAAACGAAAATGCGGAGATTCCTCCGCCCTTTCCATTTTTGTCTGCGTCTTCTTCCACCGAATAAACAAATCGTTCATCGGGTGATACCGCTATAAACGAGGGGTTGGAAATTTTTACCTGGCTTACCGCCTGTGCAGTTCCATCGCCGCTATTGAACCGGTAAATATAAATGCCTTCACTTTTTGTTGATGTATATGTACCTGTTAGCAGGTAAAAATGTTGTTGTGCTTTCAAAATATTACAAAACAAAAAAGCAAATGCAGCTAATAAAATTTTATATTCCATGCTTGTAATATACTACAGAAAATAAAATTAACGTCCTGAAAAATATTTAAGAAATGACACAGTTAATTACCTATACTTTTAAAATCTGGGTTATCAAACATTGATTTGTTGAATAAATAATATTTCCCATCCCGGTTATTGCGCCAGTAACGATGGCCCTCCAGGTCGTAATAATATCTTCCATCCAGGCTTTTTTTTGCCACATTGTCGTTTACCGTTATCACTTTGGGGACGGCCGTTTTAATAGCGGTCCTTTTAACTGGTTTTGCAGGTGCAGTAACAGCAGTTGGTGTTTCTGCCGGATGGCTTTTTTTACTACATCCTGTTGCAATACATACAATAAAAAATATGATTGGGACTATCCTTGATTTATGCATGCAACCGGTTTTTTGCATACACTGGCAAAAACTTTACCAAAGTTAATATTTGATGTTAAGTTTATTAAATCGTGCAAATATTTCCAACAAAGAAGGCAGAAAGAATTTCCTGAAAAAATATTTTTTGCTACTAACCTGTCCCGATTTTTTCCTATCGTGAACACAACTTTAGTTTTGCCGACGGAAAATCTTTGTGTTTTCATGTGCCGCCCGTTCCGTTCGGATGGGGTTAAATAGTTTTGCGAAGTAAAACCAAAAGAATAAAGCTTTTGTTAAAAAGCCTTACCCGGTAAAACTATTTCTTAATTTAGGCATCTTATAGTTAAATTTAAAAACATCATAATGCAAAAAATACTTTTTTCTATGTTAACAATGCTTTTGTTGGCCACAACAGCCAGTGCAAAACAAAACGATACTTACCCGGTTGTTATAAGTTTTAACAGTATGTGCTGTGGGGTTCCATCAAACGCACCGGTAATGAAACTGGTAAAGGCTTTTAAAAAGAAGTATAAAATAAAGCAGGTAGCTGTTGACAGCATTGGTCCTTTGGGGCGTGAGGGTGAATATTATCTTGCATTCCGTTTAAAAGAATTCAGCAAAGCGCAAAAAATAAAATTTATTCAGCAGTTGAAAAAAACTGCTGATACCATGACTGACAAAGGCTCGGCTGATGTCAGGGAAAATGAAACAGTTGATAAAGCCAGTCTTTCTTCAAGAGCTGGCATAACTTTACTTAGATTATAGTACAGGCCTTTTACCAACATTTTAAAACTGCAAAATGCCGGCATTAAAAAAGAGAGAAAATTATATTTCCTGGGATGAATATTTTATGGGTGTAGCATTGCTAAGCGCCCGACGCAGTAAAGACCCCAACACTCAGGTAGGCGCCTGCATTGTAAATGATAAGAACAAGATTGTGGGAGCCGGTTATAACGGGCTGCCAATTGGTTGTGATGATGATGAATTCCCATGGGAAAAGCAGGGCGATTTTCTGCAAACAAAATATCCCTTTATCTGTCATGCAGAATTAAACGCCATTTTAAATAATATTGGTATGGATCTGCAGGGCTGCAAAATTTATACAGCATTGTTTCCCTGCAATGAGTGTGCAAAAGCAATCATACAATCGGGTATTGTTGGAATTATTTACCTGTCGGATAAATATGCAGGCACCGATACCGCCAAAGCCTCCAGAATGATGCTGGACAAGGCGGGCGTAAGTTGCCGCAAAGTACAGGCAGGTATCAGCGGTATTGTTTTGTCCTTTAATGAGGCAGATGTGTAATCGGAAAGAAAAAATGACCGAACGGCAAAATGAAATTTTTTGCTGCCGGGATTCACTGCATTAAATAAACATAGTTAACCCATGATAGAGCAAACAGAAATGATCGTTACCAGTTGGCATTTTCATCTTCCTAACATAAGCAATACTCTGGCGCAGCTGACCAATACAACCACCCTGGATGTTATGCAAAAAAGAAATGCCATAAAAAAAGGCATTGCCTGCAGGTTAAATTGCCGGTTTAAAAATGGAGATGAACCGATACTGGATTATACGGCCGAACACTCGTACGTGATAGATTTTGACGACGTGATAGATAGGCAGGAACTGCTGCGCATGTTCAGAAACAGCTTTTCTGATTTTGAAGAAAAGTTTGACTTTAGAAAACTGGGTACGGTTTTGCAATATGAAAACCTGCGGCCAATGGATGAAAACGTTATTGACCTGGATACAGTTCTGCCATTATTAAAATAACAATCAGGAACTCAAATAACCCTCAATCCAGATTTACCTCAATTTCTTTATTATAAGCTGTATCAACCCACTTGTTCATTGTTTTGGTACTTAGCCAGTATTTAAACAGCCAGGTACTAAGGATGGTATTGATTCCGATTGAAAACAGGCGTGGCGGAATGGAGTTAAAGATGCGGTAAATTTTTTCTTCGGTGGTTAGGCGTTTATGAATTTCGCGGTGAAAGTTGGTGAACATCTTTTCGCTAAAATCATTTTGTAACACTGCCCGTTGCAAAAACCTGGCTGCAACAAATCCCGATATCATGCCCATGCCAATTCCTTCACCAGATGTTGGGCAAACCAGGGCCGCCGCATCGCCAATCAGTAACCATCCATCGCCACTCGATTTTCGGGAAGTTCCCGACATAGGAATACCCCAGCCCTTCACCGTTTCCAGGGATTCGGCATTTTTAAACCGCTCCGTAAGCAGCGGATCCGTTTTTATCAGCAATTCAAATTCTTTGCGTACGTTTATATTTTTTTTAGCGATGTAATTGCTGGCCATTCCGTAACCCACGTTTGTTTTGCCGCCAGGCAACGGAAATATCCAGAAATAAGACAAGGGTAATTTTGGTGGAAAGTACACTTCCAGCAGGTTGCCTGGGTGCAACCCCTCCACCCCTTTCCAGTACTGCCTTACAGCTCCTGCATAATTATTGCGGTCAATCTTTCGCTCACCGATATGCTTCAGTACCACGGAATGATCTCCATCTGCCCCAATTAAAAAACCGGTTTCAATAAGTACCAACCCGGCATCGCTTTTTCCTTCCAGTTTCCATCCACTTTCTACCTTGCTTATTTTTTCTATGCGGGTGCCAAAACAGGTTGTTGCCACTACTGGGTTAATTTTATTCACTAAAAAATTATCAAAATCAATTCTTCTGCTGGTAAAGAACATGGGTTTGTTTTCGAGCTTGCTACCATTTCGCTTACGTATGATATCTGTTTTTTTTCCGCCGGGTAAAATAAAACGAAATCCCTCTGAGGCCGTAAAATTCGTAGACTGGGCCATAAATTCTTTTTCAACGATCGCCGGATCCATTTGATTTAATACCCGGATAACATTCAGGTCTATTCCATCGCCACAAACTTTATCACGGGGAAAAATGGCGGCATCCACTATTACATGGGCAATGCCCATTTTACTTAAGAAAATACTGGTGCTGGCTCCTGCAGGCCCGGCGCCTATGATGCAGATAGCCGTTTTAATTTTTTGTGGATTCATAAATGATTGGTACAACTTTTAATACTGCGCCAAATATAAATTAAAATAGCACAGAAGTACGTTGAAACAACATCAACAGTATTATTATTTTACATTTTGGTGAAGGAATGAGACGCTACAATGCGGCCAAGGAACCGGTGTGCGAAAAAGCGGGTTAAAGGATAATTAAGACAAAAAGACTGTTTTGTTTTTATCAAAAAGCCATTCTTATGTACGCCCCATCAATAGGCGGGCATTAATTCAATTACAACTCATTTTTGTTGATGCCATTTTCAGGTTTTGGATAGCCTGCTTTTTTACATAATTCTCAGATACCCTGAAACTTTTGCCATTTATCTTTTCCAACTGGCAAATACAGCTTATTTTTGTACTTAATAATTTTTTTATCTTAACTACAGTTTAATGAAACAAATAAAAACAAACCGGCTTTTCAGCATTTTAATGGCTGGTACAGCCCTGATGCTTTTGATAAACGGCCTGGAAGCCTGCTCAAAAAAATCGAGCTCCTCTAAATCATCCCAAACAAGTATGACCAGCGAACCACCTGCAAATGTAAGCCAGCCCGCTGCTGCCCCACCAGTAGAAGAAAAAGAAGGGATGCAGATAAAAAGAGATGCGGCCGGCAACTATGTAATACAATTGCTTTTGAAAGACCTGCAACCGGTGAAACTTATGAAACCTGCTAAAGAAGGTTATGTGGTTTGGATGGTTAACGAAACTAATGTTACCAGCAATATCGGTACCATTGAAGGTGCAAATACCTGGACTGATAAAAAAGACAAAGTGAATTTTGAAGCAACATCTGCCATTAAACCGGTAAAATTATTTATTACTGCCGAAACGAATCTACAGGCTGATAAGCCGGGTACTCAGGTGGTATGGACAACAAGGAATTTTTAGGCTTGATAAATAATATTGATTTTTAAATTCAACAGCCCTCCGATAATTCAGGGGGCTGTTTCTTTATAAAGGCATGTAGCTTAAAAAAAACCTTCATTGCTGAAGGTTTTTCACAGGGGATAAATCTTTCATGAACATTGCTGTACATTGGTTTCATCAGGATAACTTGGATACGGTCTTGCTTTAGATAGTTGGATATTTAACAGTGCAAAGATGCAGTTTATAAAAACCAGCATTTGTAATACACGGCAGGATTATATTGTAGAATTTTTACGAGGGTATTTCTATCCAACGGCTTGATGCACTCTGGCAATTAAATATTTACCGGATCACCCATCTCTGTACAAAAACCTCCCTACCTGAGCAAAAGAATTTGATTGTAGTTGCTGTAAATAATAATGTATGGTCATTAACATCCCGTTATCATTGTAAAGTAAACAACATACCACCAGTTTAGTTAACTTTCCTCAAAATCAACTTAAGATGACCAAAAGCGGTGTACTATTTTCAGCATTATTTTTATTATTTGCCATCTCTTGTAAAAAAGATTCTTCTGTTAATCCCGGTGTCGGGTCATCAAACCCACTTCCGGTTGCCAGTTTGATTTCGCCGACAACAGCTACAGCCGGTGACCCTGCATTTACCATTACAGTTACTGGTAGCAGTTTTATTAACGGTTCTGTTATTAACTGGAACGGAACTGCACTTACAACCACATTTGTAAATGCAACCCAATTAACAGCATTGGTATCGGGCAATCTTATTGCAATGGCGGGAACAGCTGCTGTTACTGTGTTTAACGCAGCACCGGGAGGAGGAACATCAGCTTCTTCAGTTTTTACAATCAATAATATTTCAACAAATCCTGTTCCGGCAATTAGTTCCATTTCTCCTTCCAGCGTAATAGTTGGGGCCGCCCCCTTTACCATAACGGTGAACGGGAACAATTTTATTACCTCATCTGCAGTTAACTGGAATGGCACAGCATTAACCACCACATTTGTAAATTCATTGCAGCTTACCTGTTTGGTACCTGCAACCTTGTTAGCAGTTGCCGGCAGTGCCAACGTAACAGTTGTAAATGCCGCTCCCGGTGGTGGCGCATCAAATAATCAGGTTTTTACCATCAGTCCTGTGGGCAATAACCCCACGCCATCGCTGCAAACCATTTTGCCAGGTAATATAAATGCCGGCTCAGCAGGTTTTACCTTAACGGCAAATGGTAGCGGGTTTATTAACAGTTCTGTTGTAAAATTGAATGGTACAGCCTTAACTACCACTTATATCAATAGTGCCCAGGTAACTGCTTTAGTACCTGCCAGCTTAGTAAATACTGCTGCTGTTGTACCTGTAAACGTTTTTAATCCTGCACCTGGTGGTGGCACTTCAGGTATAGTTAACTTCACTATTAATTCACCTGGTACAACAGGCAAAAAGTTTTTGTTTGATGCTACCAAGGCAGAAACAGCCGGCAATGCAGATTGGGTAATTGATGAGGATGGAAGTATTCCGCAGCAAATACCAACACCCGCACAAAATACGGTTACTGCCTCAACACCAGAAACCTATTGGACCGGCGCCATCTCGGCCTGGGGCATTGCGCTTGTAAAGCTTGGCCAAACGGTTGAGACTTTGCCATCGGGTGCTGCCATAACTTTTGGTAATGCAGGCAATCCGCAGGACCTGTCAAACTATAATGTTTTTGTGGTTGATGAACCAAACACCCGCTTTACTGCTGCTGAAAAAGTGGCAATACTGAATTTTGTAAACAGTGGTGGTGGTTTATTTATGGTTTCAGATCACACCGGATCTGACCGGGATAATGACGGATGGGATTCTCCGGCAATATGGAACGACCTGATGACAAACAACACTGTTACCAATGATCCATTTGGTTTTTCGGTAGATCTCACCAATATATCGCAGGTAAGTACCAATGTATTAAGCGGCAACCCAGGCAATGTAATTCTTCATGGTTCGCAAGGCAATGTTACCCAGCTTAGTTTTAATAACGGTGCCACACTTACACTTACAGGCACCAACTCCAATGCACAAGGATTGGTTTGGCAAAATACCTTTACGCAAACCAGCACACATATCATGAGCGCATCATCAACCTTTGGTACGGGAAGAATTTTTGCTGTAACAGATAGTTCGCCGGTTGATGATGGCAGCGGAGCACCAGGCAATACGGTTTATGTTGGCTGGTCTTTATACAGCCATACACAGTTGTTTATGAACGCATCATTGTGGCTGGCCAAAATTCAGTAATGAAGAAAAAATATTTTTAAAATTTGACTCTGGCTGAAGTTTGAATGTTAAGATTTAAAATTTATCACTTTACAAAATACAGCCTGACAAGTTACCTGTGGCTTCAATCATTAATATGGTATTTTTTTCGAGCTGGTAAGCCACGCCATTATAATAATAACCATCCGGCGATTTCAGCGAATCGGACAGACTATAATTTTGATGCACAAACTTATCGATAAGTGGTTGGGAAAAGCCTTGAACAGTTAGTAAAACAAAAACTGCAAATACTGCTGATTTTTCCATGTAAATAATTTTATTAAAGTTATAATTATGCCCTAACGGGCTTATACCTCTATTAGGATATATTAGTTAACAAGATGTTATGCCGATGGTGAAAATAATGATGCTGCCTATGCATGAACGTAATTTAGCTTCCTAATGAGCAGGAAACTTGTGCAGCGTATACTGATATACATATTCAGTATTACTTTTTATACTGGCGTATTTTATACCAACGTAGCACTGTAAAAATGCAAAACACTTGCACTGGCAGGGAATTCATTGCCATTGGGGTTTATCTTATATAAACATATATTTTTGCTTTGTTAAGACTTTTATACTTTTGCGCTCAATTATAAATCATGAAATGGATAATACTCTCTGTGGGAATTTTATTTGAAGTATTGGGAACTATCTGTATGAAATATGCTGAAGGGTTCAGCAGGTTGATACCATCTGTTTTGGTATTCGTTTTTTACGGCATAAGCCTGGCTGCTTTGGTTATTGTATTAGAAAAGATGCAGGTAAGTATTGCGTATGCCATTTGGGCAAGTGCCGGCACAGCCCTGATTGCTATACTGGGCATTATATTTTATAAAGAACCCGTTACTATAGCTAAAATTTTTTCACTGGCCTTTATTATTGCCGGCATAATTGGATTGGAATTGTTTGATTAATGAAATTTTGTATGAATGTATTTTTGACCGGTGCTACTGGTTTTGTTGGCGGAGAATTATTAGTTACACTTTCTAAACGCAGTGAGATAATCAGGATTTACTGTTTTATGAGGGCTAAATCAGTTGATGAAGCGTTACAGAAAATTGAAAAAATATTTTCTCTCCACAATGATGTTTATGATAGAGAAAAGGTAATTCCTGTATTGGGAGATCTGCTGGATGAACAGCTTACTTTATCACTTGAAGCTAATATTGTATTACATGAGGTTAATGTAATTATCCATTCAGCTGCCAATACCTCTTTCTCCAGAATTTATAATAAGCTGGTTGAAGATGTAAATATGAATGGACTGGAGAAAATATTACTTTGGGCAAAAAAACTACCGAACCTTCAAACTTTTCTATACATCGGCACAGCAACTATTTGCGGAAAAAATATCGTTAACCGTCTGGTATCTGAAGATGAATCACCAAACCCTGCAGCCGAGCATCTTGTAAAATATACCTACACCAAAATGCAGGGCGAATTATTACTTAATAAACACCTGCAGCCTGAAAAAATACTAATAGCCCGGCCATCTATAATTATGGGAGACAGCCGTAATATAGTTCCCCGCTCCCCCATTATTTTATGGGCCGTGGCAACCATCAACCAGTTAAGACTTATACCGGTAAATGAACATGCCATGCTGGATATGATTCCGGTAGATTATGCTGCTAACGCCATTGTATCGCTGCTTTTTGCTAAACGCAATCATCATGTCTATCATATTTCGGCTGGTAAAGCGTCAGCAACCTCAGCTTACAAATTATCCATCAGTCTGTCAGCATACTTTAGTGATTTGCCACAATTCCAGTTCGTTAACAAAGACATGATAGAGGATTTGAAGCGATGGTCAAAAGGGCGACTTGATACTGAAAGCGAATTGCGCCAATATGCAGATTTTCTTACTTACTGGAAAGAAATATTTCCAGATCCGGGATCGCTACGGATATTACTTGCAGGTTTAGAACCTTATCTTGGTTTTATGGAACTGGGCCAGACATTTGATAACAGCAGGTTATTACAGGATGTACCCGGAATAAAACAATCTGTAGCGGCTGATATATACATCAACAACTGTATGGAGTATATCGCCAATATTGCTATTCTGGAAGGAGCTTTTGATTCCTGACGACTCTCTATTATTTTGCAGCAAAATATAGAAAAATGATTTCTTCATTGTTCCGTTTAACAATTAATTATTTGGAAAGTGCCTTGCCAGATGGTAACAAAAACCTACACAATAGAAACTTTTCTACCGTTCTGCAGGGTTGTTTCACCTGTCTCAAGTAGTTGTTTTAATTTCATAAGGTTTTCTTTAACTGCCTTCTCCGGTTTTTTATTTCAACTATGAATTTATAAAAGACGGCAAGCCGGTTTTAATTCCTACGGTTTATAAAAAATGTAATGTTGCTAATTACTCGCCTTGCTTAGGTTGCGCTTCTGGCTTTGGTATTAAAGCTTTACGGCTAAGTTTAAATTTGCCAGTTTTCTGATCAACATCCAGCAGTTTAACTTTAACCTTATCGCCTTCTTTAAAAATACCATCCATAGTTTCCAAACGCTTCCAGCTTATTTCACTGATGTGTAACAAACCTTCTTTCTTTGGTAAGAACTCAACAAAAGCACCAAATTCTTTAATGCTCTTCACAGTTCCTTCGTACGTATCCCCAACAACAGGTACTGCTACCAGGCCATTGATCCATGCCAATGCTCTTTCCAGACTTGCTTTTTCTTTAGAGAAAATGCTTACTTCACCCCTGTTGTCAACCTCTTCAATATTGATAGTAGCACCGGTTTCACGTTGTATTTCCTGTATCACTTTACCGCCGGGTCCTATCACCGCACCAATATATTCTTTATCAATAATTATCTTAACCATTCGTGGAGCATGTGGCTTAACTTCTTCACGTGCATTTGGTGTACATGCATACATGGCTTCCAGAATGTGCATACGGCCTTTTTTAGCCTGTGCCAAAGCCTGGCGCATAACATCCATGCTTAAACCATCAACTTTAATATCCATCTGCACGCCGCAAATACCATCACGGGTTCCGGTAACTTTAAAATCCATATCTCCTAAATGATCTTCATCACCCAGGATATCGGTTAAGATTGCAAAATCATCGCCCTTTTTAATTAAACCCATTGCAACACCACTCACGTGCTTTTTTAAAGGCACACCTGCATCCATTAACGCCAGCGAACCGGCACAAACTGTAGCCATAGATGATGAACCATTACTTTCCAGGATATCACTTACTACACGAACGGTATATGGATAATCACTACCCGGCATCATTTTCTTTAAAGAACGCATGGCCAAATTACCATGACCAACTTCCCTGCGGCCAACGCCCCTCATCATTTTAACCTCGCCGGTTGAAAACGGCGGGAAATTATAATGTAAAAAGAAGTTTGTATAATCAGATTTGTTGGCACTTTCTACCAGCAATTCGTCTAACGGAGTTCCTAAAGTAACGGTTGTAAGTGACTGGGTTTCACCACGTGTAAATAATGCTGAACCGTGCGGAGTTGGTAAATTATCTATCTCCATTTCCAATTGGCGAATGTCTTCTGTGCCACGGCCATCCAAACGCTTTCTGCTGTTAAGCACCATGTCTCTAACAACATAGTATTGCAGGTCCCCAAAATAATGTCCAATTAGAGCTTTGTCATCTTCCGGCATTTCGGGATTTTCTTCAGCTAAAAATGTTTTAACTTCTTCCTTCAGTGCAGCGTAAGCATCGCTTCTTTCGTGCTTTGCAGATGCAGAAGCAGAAATGGCAAGCATTTTATCTTTTGCAAAAGCAGTTATCTTTTCGTTTAATTCTTCGTTGCGGTAAGGTTTGATGTAATCTCTTTTGGTTGCGCTTCCTACCAAATCCCTTAATTGTTCCTGCGCTTTAACCTGTAACTGTATGGCAGTATGACCGGCTTCAATAGCAGCAATCAGGTCTTCTTCCTGGCACTCATTGCTTTCGCCTTCCACCATCATAATATTCTTATCAGTTGCCGCGATCAGAAATTCAAAATCAGATACTGCCAGTTGGCTGCGGGTTGGGTTGATGATCAATTCGCCATTGATCCGTCCTACACGAACTTCAGAAATAATTTCCTGAATGGGAATATCTGAAACCGCCAATGCAGCCGATGCAGCCAAACAAGCCAACGAATCGGGCATTACTTCATCATCAGATGAAATAAGTGAAACCAACACCTGTACTTCGCACAAATAATCTTCGGGAAACAAAGGACGTAAAGCCCTGTCTATTAATCTAGAAGTAAGAATTTCGTAATCGTTGAGGCGGGCTTCTCTTTTAAAGAAAGAACCTGGGATACGGCCTGCAGAACCAAATTTTTCCTGGTAATCTACTGATAAGGGGAAAAATCCCTGTCCGGGTTTTGGTTCTTTGTTTGCAACAACAGTTGCCAGTAAAATGCAATTGCCCTGGCGAACGGTCACTGCACCATCGGCCTGGCGGGCCATTTTACCTGTTTCGATGGTTACCTCACGGCCACCACCTATATCAAATTTTATTGATTTTGGGTTTAATAAAGACATAAGTTGATTTTAGATTGGAGATTTGCGATTTTAGATTGAAAGCCGCAAGCTCAATGATTAAATACTGTAAAAAGAATAATTCCCAACCTGAAAATATAGTTGGGAATTAAAATTATTTACATGGATGGATAGTTTATTTACGTAAACCTAATTTCTCAATTAAAGCTCTGTAACCGGTAAGGTCGTGCTTGCTGAGGTAAGTTAGTAAACGCTTGCGTTGTCCTACCATCATCATCAGGCCTCTTTGCGAAGAGAAATCTTTTTTGTTGGTTTTCAGATGGTTTGAAATGTGGTTGATACGCTCTGTCAATAAGGCGATCTGACCTTCAATTGAACCTGTGTTGGTAGCTTTTGCTCCAAAAGTGGTGAAAATGTCTGCTTTTTTTTCGATTGTTAAATACGGCATCTTTGTTTTTTTAATAACGTCTTTGTTATGTTTCTTTTTTAAATTGGTTGCAAAAGTACATAGAAATATTGATTTTTAAGTGGTAGATTAAGGTTTTTTTTTGAATATTGCCATATATGAACACAACATTTGCCATAATTGGATGTGGAAGGATTGCAAAGCGACATGCTGAGCAAATGATCAAACACGGAAGGCTGGTTGCTGTTTGTGATATTATTCCTGAAAAAGCCGATGAGCTGGCCTTTAAATATAGCGCAAAGGCCTATTACTCCATAGACGAGCTGCTGCAGGCGGAACCCGATTTAAACCTGGTAGCAGTTTGTACACCCAATGGATTACATGCCGCCCATGCTGTTAAATCACTGCAAGCAGGTCATCATGTTTTGTGCGAAAAACCTTTGTGTATTGCCGTTGAAGATGGAAAAATGATGATTGATGCCGCAGAACAAGCCGGTAAAAAACTCTTCGTGGTAAAACAGAACCGCTACAACCCACCTGTTGCATTTTTAAAAGACCTGATATCAAATGGCAAGCTGGGTAAGATTTACAGATTTCAGATAAATTTTTTCTGGAACCGGCCGGCAGCATATTATATCGATTGGAAGGGCAATAAAGCACTGGATGGTGGTACACTTTTTACTCAATTCAGTCATTTTATTGACCTGCTTTACTGGCTTTTGGGAGATGTAGCGGCTGTGCAAACGATCAGCAAGAATTTTGCCCATCCCTCAATTGAATTTGAAGACACAGGTATTGTTGCTTTTGAAATGCAAAGCGGGGCCATTGGTTCTCTAAATTATACGGTTAACAGTTTTGAAAAGAATATGGAAGGTTCTTTTACTGTTTTTGCAGAAAATGGAACGGTTAAAATTGGCGGGCAATATTTAAATGAACTGGAATATTGTAATGTGGCTGGAGTTGAAAAGTCAAATTTACCAACCGGTAACCCTGCCAATGGCTATGGATTTTACCAGGGCAGCATGAGTAATCACGATAAAGTTTATGAAAATTTGATGGTTGCCTTGGAAGATGATACACATGAATTTGCAAGTGCTGAAGATGGGTTGAAAACAGTAGAGATAATTGAAAGAATATACAAAACCCCCTCCGCCCCCTGAAGGGGGAACTTTGCACCCGGATGACTGTAAGTTCTTTTCAAAAATATAAGCCTAAGCGAATAAAATAATTAATGCCTGATTTAACAAATACAACTTCTTCAGCTGACTCTAAAGTTCCCCCTTCCGGGGGCGGAGGGGGCTTGGGGGGTATCGGTATCGTTTTTACTGTAACCACCGATCTTACCTACGACCAGCGTATGATACGCATTTGCACATCGCTTGCAAATGCACGTTACAGAGTATTATTGGTTGGCAGAAAATTAAGTTCATCCATACCGCTTACTACGCAATCATTCGAACAAAAAAGAATTAACTGCCTTTTTGAAAAAGGCAAATTATTTTATGCCGAATATAATATCCGCTTGTTTTTTTACCTCTTGTTTAAAAAGATGGATTGCATATGCGCCATTGATCTGGATACCATTCTTCCTTGTTATTTCATTTCTAAATTAAAAAAAGTAAAACGGGTTTACGATGCACATGAATTGTTTTGCGAAATGAAGGAAATTGTTACCAGGCCCAATATTTACAGGATGTGGAAACGTATCGAACGCTTTGCTGTTCCAAAATTCAGCCATGGATATACAGTTAACGAGCCTATTGCTGCTGAGTTTAAAAAAATGTATGGAGTAGATTATGAAGTGATCAGAAATATTGCTTTGCTGAAAGAAATTGTTCCTGTAGAAAAAAAAGAAAAATTCATTTTATACCAAGGTGCGGTAAATGAGGGCCGCAGTTTTGAAACATTGATCCCTGCTTTTAAAAATATCAATTGTAAGTTGGTTATATGTGGCGATGGTAACTTCATGCAACAGGCCAGGCTATTGGTTGCAGCGAATGGGTTGCAGGAAAAAGTAATTTTCAAAGGAAAAATAAGACCTAAGGAATTAACAGCAATTACACAGCAGGCTTACATTGGGATAACCCTGTTTGATGATAAAGGATTGAGCAACTACTATTCATTAGCCAACCGCTTTTTTGATTACCTGCACGCCGGCATTCCGCAACTCTGTGTAAATTATCCGGTTTATGCCGAAATTAACAGCCAATTACCAATTGCGCTGCTGGTTGATGAAATAAGTTCTACAAACCTGGCAACCCAACTGAACAATTTACTAACAAATGAGGTTTTGTATAAAGAACTCCAGCAAAATTGCATGATTGTTCGGCAAACATTGAACTGGCAGGAGGAAGAAAAAAAATTAATTCAATTCTATAAAAATATTTTTGGATAAGCACTTGCATATCGTTTGTCTCGACATTCCCTACCCTGCTGACTATGGCGGAGTAATTGACCTGTTCTATAAAATTAAATCGCTGCATCAACTGGGTGTAAAAATTCACCTGCATTGTTTTACCAAAGACCGTAAGCCCCAGGAAGAGTTGAAAAAATACTGCGAAACGGTAAACTATTACCAGCGAAAGAAAAGTATTAACAGTTTTTCATTCAGCTTACCATTGATAGTAAAAAGCCGAATTAATGAAGCATTAATATCCAACTTACAAAAAGATAATTACCCGGTGTTACTGGAAGGAATTCACTGCACTTATTATTTAAAAACCGGCCAGCTTAATAACCGTAAAATTGTTGTTCGCCTGCACAATGCAGAGTTCGAATATTACCGGCAACTCGCAAAGCATGAAAAAAATCTATTTAAAAAGCTGTACTATTTACAAGAAAGCAGGCTGCTTAAAAAATATGAAAAAGCCATCGCTGCCAAAGCCGCCATTTTAGCAGTAAGTAAGCAGGATGCAGATCTTTATCAAAAATTATTTAATGCACCCGACATACATTACCTACCGGTTTTTTTGCCATACACGTTGGCTGTTGGCAAAGAAGGTAAGGGCTCCTTTTGCCTCTATCATGGTAACCTGGCAATAAACGAAAATGAAGAAGCAGCCATCTGGCTATTGCAACATGTTTTCAATAAACTAACAATACCTTTTGTTATTGCGGGTAAAAATCCATCCGCAAAACTGCAACAGCTTGCACACAACCATCAGCATACATGCCTTGTTGCAAACCCAAACGAAAAGGAAATGCAGGATATGATTGGCAAAGCGCATGTGCATGTATTGCCATCGCTAAATAATACCGGCATTAAATTGAAGTTACTAAACGCCCTGTTCAATGGCAGACATTGTTTAGTTAATCAGGCCGCTGTTGATGGCTCTGGACTAGAAGACTACTGTACCATAGCAACCGATGAAATTTCCTTTCAAAAAGATATAGAAACAATTTACCAGCAGCCATTTACAAAGCAGCAGATACAGGAACGGCAGCAATTGCTGCAAACAACTTATGATAATGAATTAAATGCAGCGCAACTGATCAGATTTCTATGGTAGCGTTATCCCAAACCTTGCTCATTTCTGTTTTAATGGTTCGTGCCGGAAATTTTTTGATAACTACATAATCATGCGTAGCCATAATAATGGTGGTATTATAATCTCTGCAGATATGAAAAAGCAGTTGCATAATTTCATCACTCGTTTCCGGGTCAAGATTTCCGGTTGGCTCATCGGCCAATATTAGTTTAGGAGAATTTAATAATGCACGGGCAATATCCATACGCTGCTGCTCGCCACCACTCAGTTCAAAAGGCATTTTAAAACCCTTTGTTTTTAATCCAACTTTTTCAAGCACATCCGCAATCTTTTCATCCATCAGTTTTTCATCTTTCCAACCGGTGGCTTTTAAAACAAACTTCATATTCTCATTTACATTACGGTCGGTAAGCAATTGAAAATCCTGGAAAACCACGCCCAGGTTACGGCGCAGAAATGGAACCGTTTTCCAGGTAAGTGCTTTTAAGTCGTGGCCAACAACCCAGCCCTCGCCTTCTCTAAGTTCCAGGTCGCCATACATGGTTTTTAATAAACTGCTTTTGCCGGTTCCGGTTTTTCCCACCAGGTAAACAAATTCACCTTTCTCTACCGAAATATTTACATCACTTAAAATAAGACTGTCGCCTTGATAAATATTTACATTTTTTAATTCAACTATTGATTGAGACATAATTGGTTTGTTGTTGGTGGTTTGTTGTTTTTTGTTCCCGGCATTTGTAATTCTATTTAACATTGTTGTGTCACTCACTTGTACTACATACCACTATGCAACTTTTATCTAAGCGAAAATGAAACAGCAATTGCCACAAATTTAGTTGTAACTGCTTCAGTATTAAAAATTAATTTCTTCACCAATTGTTAAAATATGTGAACAACTAAAATAATAGTTGTTAAACTAAATAATTAGTTTTACATTTACTTTATCAAGCATAAAAAAATTACAAAATGAAAATTTTAACCAAGGCCGAAGAACAGATCATGCAGATAATATGGAAGCTGGAGAAGGCTTTCCTGCGGGAGATTATTGAAGAACTGCCTGCACCCAAACCGCACAACAATACAGTGGCCACTATTATTAAGATACTGGTTGATAAACAATTTGTGGGCATTACACAGTTTGGAAGAACACACCAGTATTATCCACTAGTAAGCAAAGATGCCTATAGCAAAACCACCATGAAGAGTTTTGTAAAAGGTTATTTTGAAGGGTCGTTCAGCAATGCGGTGTCCTTTATGGTAAAAGAAAACAACTTAAGTGTAGAAGACTTGGAGATGCTGTTGAAGCAATTGAAAAAACGTTGATCGTTGTTGGTTGTCCGGAAGCCGTCCATTAATGCTGAGTGCTATCTATTCGAACAACGGTCAACGAACATCGAACAACGTCAAAAAAATATTATTGTAATTAAAACCTCTTGCTATGCTCCCATTCTTCTGGTACATGCTAAAAGTAATAATTTGCTCAGGCATTTTATTTACCTACTACTGGTTGTTTCTACGCAATAAAATATTTCACGGTTACAACCGGTTTTATTTGCTGGTAGCAATGTCGTTATCGTTATTGTTACCCTTGCTTAAAATTAATTTCTGGCAACCGGCTACGCAGGCAAACCAGGCCATACGTGTGTTACAGGCCGTATCAGTTGGCGACGACTATATGACCAATATGGTGACAACCACTCAAAGAAGCAATTGGAGTTTAGAACAATTATATGCAATGGCTTACTGGCTTGTTTCCATCATTTTCCTTTTAGTTATGTTTCGTACTTTATTCCTGATCCGTACCCTGTTAAAACAAAATACGATACAGCAGATTGAGGATGTAGCTTTTGTAAATACCAACCACGAAAGCACTCCCTTTTCATTTTTAAAATACATTTTCTGGAACAGCTGTATTGACTTAAATACTACTACCGGCAGACAAATTTTTAAACACGAGGTTGCTCATATCAAGCAAAAACATACGCACGACAAACTCTTTGTAAACATCATCCTTATTTTTTGCTGGTGCAACCCCTTCTTTTGGCTCTACCGAAAAGAGCTGAACATGATACATGAATTTGTAGCCGATAAAAAAGCTGTGGAAGACAGCGATACCGCAGCTTTTGCCGCCATGATATTGCAGGCGGCTTATCCAAAGCACCAGTTTCAATTAACCAATAATTTTTTCTATTCACCCATAAAACGCAGGCTCCTTATGTTAAGTAAAAACAAAAACCCCAGAGTAAATTATATTGGCCGCATCATGGTATTGCCACTGGCTGTATTGATTTTCGCAGCTTTTACTTTTAAAACAAAAAACAG
>JBBQLS010000032.1:0-24375 GCA_038328115.1 Chitinophagales bacterium | reverse complement strand
TATGCGGAATTTTATTGGTGATTTTTTAGGAAAAGAATTGAATAATTTCCTGCATAAAAATCCGGAAACTGCAGAAGCGTTAAAAAAACGTATTGAACAGAATGAGCGTGAGCGCAAAGACATGGCCGGCATAAAAAAACTTGCCAACGAAAGAGCGAAAAAAGCCAATCTTCATAATAAGAAATTAAGAGATTGTAAGTTTCATTACAACGATGAAGCCAGCGGTAAAGACAAAGACAGGATTGCAGAAAAACAAAAAGAGAGCACTATTTTTATAACCGAGGGCGATAGTGCCAGCGGAAGTATTACCAAGGCCAGGAATGTGGAAACCCAGGCTGTGTTCAGCTTGCGGGGAAAGCCATTGAACTGTTTTGGGTTAACCAAGAAAGTAGTTTACGAAAATGAAGAGTTCAATCTTTTACAACATGCATTGAATATTGAAGAAGGGTATGAAGGCCTTCGTTACAACAATATTGTATTTGCAACAGATGCTGATGTGGATGGTATGCACATACGTTTATTGCTGATGACTTTCTTTCTGCAGTTCTTCCCCGATCTGGTGAAGAATGGCCATGTGTATATTTTAGAAACGCCTTTGTTCCGTGTAAGAAATAAACAGGAAACCATTTATTGCTATAACGAAACAGAGAAACAGGAAGCCACCAGGAAACTTGGTAACAAACCTGAAACAACACGCTTTAAAGGGTTGGGTGAAATAAGCCCCCATGAGTTTGCCCGTTTTATAAGTGAAGACATGAAGCTTCAGCCGGTAATGCTTTTACCCGAAACACATATTCAGCATTTGCTGGAATATTATATGGGGAAGAATACACCAAGCCGGCAGGATTTTATTATTGATAATTTAAAGGTGGAAATGGATCTCGTGGAAACCCCCTCCGCCCTGTCCTGAGCGGGGTCGAAGGAAAGGGGGAACTGGTGCATTTGGTATTTATTTGAAAGATTAATGGTAAGTGTAAAATGTATAAAAAAATGATTCACATAGTATTTCAAGAGGCAGATATTGCTGCATTAGAAAAAAGTTTTGAACTGGACGAAACATTAAAGGGCGATATTATTCAGATAAAGGATGATTATGCAGTTGGCCCTTTAACGGATGTATTTACCGAAGAAGGCATGGAAGCCCGAAAGTTATGGTGGGCCGAAGTTTTAGCCGGAGGGGATTATGATGGACATGTTGGTAGCGGCGAAGTTAACGATGCTAAAACCGTTGCAGATTTAAAAGAAAAGCTGGATAACAATGCCGAAGAAATCATCTGGATCTGGGCTGCACAAAACAAACACGATGTAAGCGGATATTATTGGCTGATAAGCCAGTTAAAAGATTATCAGGGCAGGATATTTATTCTCTACCTAAACAACCTCCCTTTTTTAAATGAGAAGGGAAATCTGTTTTATCCTGCAAACTTATTTGAAATAGCGCCCAGGGAATTTGTGAAAGCAAAAAAACTGGCAAGAGAAATAACCGGTAGTGAATTTGAAGTTGATCCTGACGAGTGGGCAAGGCTATGCAGTGAAAACAAAGGTGTTCGCTTACTGGAAGGTGGAAAAAAATTAGTGCAGGAAGATTATGATTTTTATGATGCAGACTTGAAGAGGTTAGTGACCGGCGATTGGCAAAAGGCATCTAAGATTATTCATACGCATCTTACCAAAATAAAAAATACAACCGGTGATATGTATTTGTTGTGGCGGTTAAAATTGATGATTGCGCAGGATATGTTTGATGTGCAGGGTACGGTTGGTAAGATGAAAGAGTTTGAAGTTAAATTGAAGAGTTAATAATCAATTGGCTTCTTTGCGTGAAAAAATAAAATATGGCAAACAGCAAAAAACCAAAAGAAGAATACGAACACACCGACCTGGGCATTGGTGGCCAGTACAAAACCTGGTTCCTGGATTATGCGAGTTATGTAATACTGGAACGTGCCGTGCCAGCCATTGAGGATGGCTTAAAGCCGGTGCAGCGGCGCATTCTGCATGCCATGAAGGAAATGGATGATGGCCGTTTTAATAAGGTTGCAAACATTATCGGGCAAAGTATGCAGTATCATCCGCATGGCGATGCATCTATTGGTGATGCGTTGGTAAACCTGGGACAAAAAGACCTGTTGATTGAAACGCAGGGTAACTGGGGAGATGTACGCACAGGTGACGAAGCGGCTGCATCAAGATATATTGAAGCAAGACTGAGTAAGTTTGCGCTTGAAGTTGCCTTCAATGCAAAAACAACTGATTGGGCACTTAGTTACGACGGAAGAAAAAATGAACCGGTAACATTGCCCATGAAATTTCCCTTACTACTGGCGCAGGGAGCCGAGGGTATTGCAGTTGGGTTAGCCACAAAAATTCTTCCACACAATTTTTGCGAACTGATTGAAGCTTCCATAAAATATTTACGCGGTAAAAAATTTGAGATACTGCCCGATTTTCAAACCGGTGGTACCATGGATGCCAGCAATTATAATGAAGGGGTTCGTGGCGGTAAAGTAAGGGTGAGGGCGGTAATAGAAGAAGTAGATAAAAAAACACTGGTGATCCGTAATGTACCTTTTGGTGTTACAACCACTCAATTAATGGAGAGTATCGTAAAGGCCAACGACCAGGGTAAAATAAAAGTAAAAAAAGTTACTGACCATACAGCTGCCGAAGTGGAGATTATTGTGGAACTGGCACCAGGCATTTCTCCGGATATTACAATAGATGCATTGTATGCTTTTACTGATTGTGAAGTGAGTATTTCTCCCAATACCTGCGTTATTGTAAAAGATAAGCCGCAGTTTTTAAAAGTAAGCGATCTGCTGAAAACCGCTACAGACAATACAAAAGACCTTTTAAAGAAAGAGCTGGAAATAAAGCTTGCCGAGCTGTATGAAAAATGGCACTTCACTTCTTTAGAGAAAATTTTCTTTGAAGAAAAGATTTATAAAGAGCTGGAGAAAAAGCATGAGACCTGGGAAAAAGTGCTGGAAGCGATCGACAAAGCTTTTACTCCTTTTAAAAAATTACTTAAGCGTGATATAACCCGTGAAGACATCATCAAGCTTACAGAAAAACCGGTACGTAGAATTTATAAGCTGGATATTGATGATCTGATTGAGCAAATAAAAGGTTTGGAAGACGATATCAAGCAGGTTAAGTACGACCTGGATAATCTTACTGACTATGCCGTTGCTTATTACGAAAACCTGTTGAAAAAATATGGCAAGGGTAGGGAACGTAAAACAGAAATCAAACAGTTTGATGTAATACAGGCAAAATCGGTTGCCATTGCAAACATCAAGATTTATGCAAATTTTGCAGATGGTTTTATTGGTACCGGTTTAAAGAAAGATGAGTTTATTGCTGAGGTTTCTGATCTGGATGATATTATTGCTTTTACCAAAGGCGGCATCATGAAGGTGGTACGGGTTTCTGATAAAGTATTTATCGGAAAAGATATTCTGCATGTGGCCGTTTTTATGAAGAATGATGAAAGAACCACCTACAACATGATTTACGTAGATGGTAAGACTGGCGTAAGTTTTTCTAAAAGGTTTAATGTAACAGGCATTACCCGTGATAAGGAATACGATTTAACCAAAGGCACGGATAAAAGCCGGGTACATTATTTTACGGCCAATGCAAATGGTGAGGCAGAAGTGGTGAAAATAATTTTAAGCCCTAATTGCAATGCACACAAAAAAGAATTTGATTTTTATTTTGAAGAGCAGGAAATAAAAGGCAGAGGAAGCATTGGTAATCAGGTTACCAAATATCCGATCAAGTCTGTAAAATTTAAAGAAGCCGGAAACTCAACACTGGATGCAAAAAAACTGTGGTTCGATAATAAATTTGGACGCCTGAATACGGATGAAAAGGGAGATTACCTGGGCAAATTTGAAGCTGAAGACAGGCTGCTGGTTATTTACAACGATGGTAATTATGAAATAACCGACCAGGAATTAACTCAGCGTTTTGATACTGAGAAAGTGTTGCTGATTGAGAAATTTGATGTTGAAAAAATAATAACAGCCGTTTATTTTGATAAGGAAAAAGTGCAGTATAGTGTAAAACGTTTCAAAATAGAAACATCAACCCTGCACAATAAATTTTTGTTTATTAAGGAAGGTGATGGAAATTATTTAGAAGCAGTTACAACCGATGATGAGCCAATACTGGCCATGCAAAGCGGCAGGGGAGCACAGGTGCGAAAAGCAAAAGTTACCATCAGTAAAGTGGTGGATGTAATGGGCTGGAAGGCTTTAGGAAATAAACTTGCAGATTTTAACAAATCAATTGAAATGGAATGGGTGCCTAAGGTTGCGAACAATCCGCAGGCAGAGTTGTTTGAATAAGTTAATTAAACAGAAACCTATCATGCGCTACTTATTTTTTATACTCAGCTTTGCTGTTACAAGCTCTGTATCAGCAGCCGACAGTTTGAATTTTTTCAAAGCAGAAGTTATTTATGGCCGTAAAGACGGTATGGCATTAACGATGACTGTACTCACACCAAAGCAACATTCAAATGGCAAAGCAATCATCAGTGTGCTTAGTGGTAATTGGGTTTCTTCTGAAAGAATGCGTGAAGGTTTTCCGGAAAAAACACAAATGTATATAGACCGGGGTTACACAGTTTTTGGGGTAATGGTTGGTTGCCAGCCACGATATACTATTCCTGATGAAGTTATTGATCTGAAAAGAGCTGTTCGTTTTATAAGATACAATGCAAAAGAGTATGGAATTGATCCAGGGAAGATCGGCATAACCGGTTCTTCATCCGGTGGACATTTATCGTTAATGATTGCAACAGCTGATGAAACTATAACTCCAAAATCAACCGATCCGGTTGATAAGGTTTCCAGCAGGGTGGAGGCTGCTGCTGTGTTTTATCCACCTACCGATTTTATTAATTTTGGCGGCCCAAATACATCCGAAACCATCAACCAGGCAGCATTGGTATTTACCGGAGTAGCAGCGGCATTCGATTTTAAATACTTTAGTGATACTACAAAAACTTATGTTACAATAACTGACACAAAGAAAAGACTGGCCATCGCAAAAGCAGTTTCTCCTATCAATGAGGTAACCCCCGATGACCCACCGGTACTGATCATACATGGAGATAAAGATGTGCTGGTGCCCAAGCAGCAATCAGAATCCATCATTGCAAAATTCAAAGAAGCAAAAGTTCCCTGCAAACTTATTATTAAAGAAGGCGGTGCACATGGGTGGCGCAACCGGGAAGTAGAAGAGATGAGTTTCCTGGATTGGTTTGATAAATATTTAAAATAGCCATTTCTTAATCCTCTGTCATTTAATGTTACATTCGCTTTGCAAAAATTTTACTGAAGCTATATGATTAAACTGGAGCCCTTTGTACAAAGTGATTTTCAACAACTAATAGATTGGGTTGATAGTGAAGAACTTTTGATACAATGGTGTGGCTCCTTATTTAGTTTTCCATTAACCATGAGCAGTTTGGAATGGTATGTAAGAGATACCAATGTTATTAATGATTCTGATGCTTTTGTGTATAAAGCTGTAGATACTGAAACAGGCGAAGTTGTGGGGCATATTTCCCTGGGTGGATTAAGCTGGAAAAACAGGTCTTCCAGAATAAGCAGAGTGTTGGTAAGTCCAAATGTTTTAAAAAAAGGGATTTGCGGGCAAATGACTAAGGCAGTTTTAAAGATCGGATTTGAAGAACTCGGCTTACACCGCATAGGCTTGGGCGTTTACGAAAATAACAAGGCAGCTTTAAACTGTTATTTAAAAAGCGGGTTTAATATTGAGGGAGTTTCCCGGGATGTACTTTGGTTTAATAATGAATTTTTAAGCCTGGTAGAAATGGCCATTCTGGAAGATGAATGGAGAGCATTGATCCATCAAACGATGTAAGGTAAAATGGCCTTTCTGTCTACCGGGTAGTTTTCGAAATTAGTTTTGTACCAACGGTGATGCGCCATGGCCCTGGGTATCAGGTTTGCAGCCGTCCATATGAAGAAGGCCAGTGCAGGCATGTTCCAGCAAAGTATGGCAAAGCCGGCCCATTCAATTAATTCGCCCATCAAATTGGGGCAGCTTACAAAATCAAACAACCAGCCTTTCGGCATCTTATAACCCGTTTCACCTGGCTTACGCAAATGAATTAAAATATTATCAGCTTTCCAGTTTATCCAAAGCCCGGCGAAGAAAAAGATAATGCCTGATAAAAATCTGAAATCTGTCAGCCAGTTCATTTCGTATTTTGCGAAATGGATAAAATAATAGCCCATTAAAAAAGTATTGGCAAGATTGAAGAATATACCGGAAACCATAATTAATATGGGCATTTTTTTGCCACGGGTATGTATGCGGAAAGGAAAAATAAAAGTACGGTTAAAATAATGCAGACAGAACAAGCCGATCATAATGGTAACTGCAATTGTTTCAAAAGAAATAGTTTTAACAAAAAAGTATAGCATTACTGTCAGTGCCGGAAACTCCATCAAAAACCAGCCATAATGATTATCAATTTGCGGCCCCCATTTTGCAGAAGCATGGCGCCCGTAAGGAGCAGCAACTTTTAACAATAAAAAAAATACAGCGATAGCTATGCCTATCCAAATAAAAAAAATAAATTGATAAGTTGAAAATGAAATCAGCATAGGCAGGTTAGCAGGAAAAATTTCTGTTAATGTTGGTAATTCCGATCAAGATAACCATTATTTTTAAACCAGAAGAATGTATCGTGTATAGTTTCCTCAAATGGCCGTATGGAATAATTTATTTCAGCTATGGCTTTGGCACTGCTTATACATCTGTTACCATTAAATAATGCTTCAATAGCTTCAATGGTATACAATGGTTCTTTTCTGCTGATATATCCAATTAACTTTACAACGGGTAATCCTGCCCTGGCAGTAATTTGAGACAATGCTATTGGATTTATTTTTTTTGATGAAGCCATTGAAATAAACTCAGCCAGCTGTTTAAGGCTATGCCATTTGCCCCCCAGCAAATAGGCTTCGCCTGGCCGCCCCATTATTGTTGCATTCACAATCGCATTGGCAACATCCCGGCAATCGCAAAAGTCAAAACCACCATTAAAAATAAAAGGTAACCTGCCTTTGTACAAATCAATAATCACTTTGCCCATTAAGGAAGGTTTAAAATCACAGGGGCCAATTATTGAGGTGGGATTAATTACCAATACTTCCATGTTCCCGTTATTGGCTGCCAACGCAATTTGCTGGCCTGCCAGTTTTGAGCGGTCATAAGCAAATGCTTCTTCAGTAACCGTTTTGCGCTTTTCATCCAGCAATTCAAATGTAGGCTGTTGCTGAAAAGCGTGAATAGAACTGATATGAATGAATCTTTTTATTCCGGCTTCAACTGCTGCATTAATGGCTAACTGTGTACCTTCAACGTTTGTGCGATGAACGTTGCCGGAACGATCTCCGTTTACCGATATCACGGCAGCACAATGTATCACTACATCACAATCATGAAAAAGAGTTTTTAAAACGCCGGACTGCAACATATCGCCATAAACAATTTCAATTGCCAGGCTTTTGTCGCAAGTGTTACCGGCATCTCTGAGCAATGCCTTTATTACAATACTCCTTTTAGATAATTCCTGTAATAAAGCAGCGCCTAAGTGGCCCGCTGCACCTGTTAATGCTACTTTCATCAAATAAAATTGAAAGCAGTAAGTTACACCGATTATACCAATATTTATTTCAATGCGGTACACAATCGGCACACACAGTGTCCTGAGGATGATACCATCTAATATTTATGCGTAGTCCGTTGGGCTAATTTATAAATAAAGATGGTTATACATTTAATGATGCAATAAAAAACAGCAGACAAAATCTGCTGTTCAAAATATTTTCAGGAAGTAAATGATTTAATTAATACCCTCTGCGGTTACCGCCGCCGCTGCTGTAACCTCCACCGCCACGGTTTTGTCCACCTGGCCTGAATCCTCCACCGCCTCCGGGAGGGCCGGATTTTTCTTCCGCTTCTTTAACAATAAGTGGCTTTTTACCAAGTGAAATATCTTTCAGGTTGTCAATAGCATCTCTGGCTTCTTCTGCATTTTGCATATCAACAAAACCAAAGCCCTTGCTTTTTCCGGTTTCCTTGTCCATAGCAACTCTTGCAGTAATAACAGTTCCAAATTTTTCAAATATTTCCATCAGTTCGGCATCATCCAGGTCATAAGGAAGGCCGGCAACAAAAAGCTTCATAAGTATTAATTTGAGCCGAAAATACTAAACTTATTCTGTATTTGCATTTTGTTCTCAATTCGTTTGCAAATTAATTTGTTTATTATATATTTCTTTAACTGCTTTGGTGGCTGTGTAGTAGAATGTCTACAATCATTCTGATTTGTGTTCTACAATTAAAACCGTGTAAATTGATCAACTTCATTTTTTAGAAAAGCCCCCACAGAAACCTTTGAAAAACCCTCAGCAATGGGGGTTTACTTTTTCCATACAATGGATCTTTTTGCTAACTTTAGTTAAAGTTCAGCATGCGGGCCATTATCATTACTTTTTTATTTTCAGTTTCTTCGTTTTTTCTTTCCGCTCAAAATTTTGGGGGTAATCCTGCTTCTTTAAAATGGAAGCAGGTGAACACAAGTAAGGCGAGGGTTATTTTTCCTGCAGGCTTAGACAGTCAGGCAAAACGCATTGCCCTTATTATGAAATTGTTAAGCGATACTACTGCCCAAACAATCGGTGGCCTGCAAAGGAAATGGAATATCATCCTGCAAAATCAAATAACCATACCCAATGCATATGTAAGGCTGGCGCCTTTGATGAGTGAATTATATATGACTCCCGGCCAGGATAATTTTTCAAACGGAAGCCTTCGGGTGGATGACAACCTCATCATTCATGAGAGCAGGCACATGCAGCAGTTCAGTAATTTTAATAAAGGGTTCACCAAAGTATTTTCATTTTTTTTGGGGCAAGAGGGACAGTTGCTGGCAAATGGTATGGCAGTGCCCAATTACTTTTTTGAAGGAGATGCGGTTTGGCAGGAAACATTGGTTAGTGCGCAGGGCCGGGGCAGGATGCCTTTTTTTTATAACGACTTTAAATCGTTGTGGCTCGGCAGCAAAAATTATTCGTGGATGAAGCTTAGAAATGGCTCCTACAGAGATTTTATACCGGATCATTATGCGCTGGGTTACCAGTTAACTGCTTACGGTTACGAAAAATATGGAAGCGATTTCTGGCATAAAGTAACCACTGATGCAGTGCGTTTCCGGGGAGTGTTTTATCCTTTTAACCGGGCTGTTGAAAGGTACTCAGGTAAAAGTTACAGGCAATTCCACAACGATGCCATGCAATATTTTAAAACCAAAGCATTACCTGCACAAAACAATACTGCAACGGTATTTAATTATCTTACTAAAACTGAAAAAAACAACGTGGTTGATTACCAGTTTGCCAACTATATAAGTGATGACAGCATATTGGTCACAAAAAAATCTTACAAAGAAATACCTGCATTTTTTATTATTTCAAAAGGAAAGGAAACAAAAATAAGGGTACGGGATATTGGTATTGATGATTATTACAGTTACAAAAATGGCAAGGTAGTTTATGCAGCATATCAATCAGATGCCAGGTGGGCAAACCGTGATTACAGTATAATTAAAGTACTGGATATTTACACAGGGCAGCAAAAACAGATTACACGTAATACAAAATATTTTTCGCCCGATATTAATGAAACAGGTACAGAAATACTTGCAGTGAATGTAAAACCAGACGGTACCAACAATTTGGTACGTATTAATGCCCAAACCGGTAAGCTCATTGCAACAGTTCCAAACAGGCGTAATTATTTTTTTACTCAAACTAAATATATCAATTCAAATACTGCAGTTTCTGCAGCCAGAAACCCGGAAGGGAATATGGTTTTGGTAACCATTGACCTATCAACCGGTGTAATAGACAATCTTACCCCCTTTTCTTTTAATGTTATGGGATACCCAACGGTGAATGGCGGTATCGTTTATTTTAATGCCATGTACAATTATGCAGATGCAATTTTTGCCGTTAATATTAATGATAAAAAAATTTTCAGGCTAACAAATAATAGCAATGGAGTTTACGCCCCCACTGTTAATAGCAAAGGAGCGTTGCTGGTATCTGCTTTTACGGCTGATGGGTATCGCCTGGCCAGTATAAATTTAAAGATGGATGACTGGCTTGAATTTCCGGCACTTAATTTAATGATGGGCAATAATAAATATTTTGCCGATTCTTCGGTACAGATGAGTGGAGGAGGAGTCTTAAAGAAGTTGAAAGAGACTGATATGAATGAAAGCATAAAGCCTGCTGTTACCAAATACCGCAAATCATTCCGGCTTTTTAATTTTCATAGCTGGCGGCCGGTAGTAAATGATCCTGAATACGGCTACAGTCTTTACGGAGATAATATACTCAGCAGTTTTAAAAGCACTGTTACTTATACCTTTAACCGAACCGATAGAAGCCACACGCTGGGCGTTAACGCAATTTATGCAGGGTGGTTCCCGGTTTTAAATGCGGGTGTTGAGGAAAGTTTTAACCGCACCGTAGATACAGCTCTTGGTAAGTCTGTAAGTTATAATGCTGCAACGTTGAAAGCAGGATTTTCTATTCCATTACGCTTTATTGGAGGCAGAACGAATAAATTTTTAAGTTTTGGCGCCGGATATAATTTGGAGCAATATTACTACCGCGGTGTTGGTAAAAATGTTTTTAGTAACCGGTCTGTCAATTATATGAATACGTTTTTAAGTTTCAGCAATGTAAGTCAAAAAGCAAGGCAGCACGTAAACCCTCGTTGGGCGCAATCTTTATCACTCGATTACAGGGATGCATTCAATTTCAGCAACAGCCACAAATTTGTGGGGCATGCTTCCTTTTATTTTCCGGGCATAAGCCACAATCACAGCCTGGTTATTAATACAGCCTATCAAACCAGGGATACATTGCCAGATCTTTTCAGCAAAAATTTTGCTTATTCCCGTGGTTACGAAGCTTTGAGCACAAGGCGTATGTACAAAGTGGGTATAAATTACCAGTTACCGGTTCTATATCCCGATTGGGGCTTTGCCAACCTCTTATACTTTCAAAGGATAAGAGCCAACGGCTTTTTCGATTACACCAATGCAAAGGCAAGGGTAAACAATTTACTTACAGAAATAAAAAGCAGAAGTACCGGTGCCGAAATTTATTTTGATACAAAAATATGGAATGCTTATCCCGTAAGTATTGGCGTAAGGTTTTCGCATTTGCTGGATACTGATTTATTGAACCCTTTGGTAAAAAACAGGTGGGAAATAATAATTCCAATTGGGTTGATACCAGATTAGCATACTCTTTTTTAGGAAGAAATGGTTAGTCATTCTATTAAATTGCAACTAATCCGTATAAATAAACTTAATGTGGAAAATACTGTAAATAATCAGTAAAAATACTTTTTTTGTATTGATAATAGTATACATTTGGTTTTTCAAACCAAACCAAATGGAAAATTACTACCTGCCTGAAATTAACAATATAGGACGTAAACATGTGGAAGACTGGCTAAACGAAAATGGCTATTTCGACATAAATAACGAATTACTGCAGTCAAATGACTATGGTTTTGCCGCAAAAGGGAAAATTGAGGGAATTCTTGTGCAAATAAGGACATTTCTGCATCCCCAACGGCCCTTTAAACTCAGCGATTTTGAAATTAATGCGCTGTGTGTAAAAGCTCTTAAACTTTGCCTGGTTGCATATGCTGCTTACGTAATTATTGATGGAGAGAATAATCTTGCTGCAGATATCTTATGGGAACGTTTAAGCTGATTTTTTATTCCTTTTCGTAATTACCCGGCTTCTTACCTTTAGAATATTTTTGTTTCGATAGACTCAAAGTCTGAAAAATACGTACCTTTCTAAGCGCATATTGCTGCGATAAATAAAAATTACATCTCATGAAATTTCTCTTTTCCTCAGTTATGATGGTTTTGTTACTGGTTGCATCGTACAGTTCATTTGCACAAAATGATAAATCAAAGCGACCAAGTCCGCCTGCAACAGTTTCTCAAAAAGTTGGCGAAACAACAATAACTATTAATTACAGCCAGCCATCTGTAAAGGGGCGAACAATTGGGATTGACCTGGAGCCATTACCAGGTAAGGTATGGCGTGCCGGTGCCAATGAAGCTACCGTTTTTGAAGCGGATAAAGACATAGTTGTGGAAGGAAAAGTTTTACCTAAAGGAAAGTATGGTTTTTTTATTTTAGTGCAGGACGAAAACTGGACACTTATTTTTAACAAGACCTGGGATCAATGGGGTGCTTTTAAATATAACGAAGCCGACGATGTATTAAGGGTTGCTGTGCATAACAGAAAATCAGATACATTTTCTGAAAAGCTGACTTATAAATTAAGTGCGGAGGGAAATTTTAATATTTTGTGGGGCGACAGAGATATTGTTATACACTTACAGGAAAATAAATAACTGTTACTGCTAATAGGCATTGTAATCTATGTTCTTTCCCATGGTACCCCGCAATCTTTTCCAAAAAGACTCTTTGGATTTTAAGGAAACAAAATTGCTGTCGTAAGCTTTATGATAATCTATTGTTGGATTTATCATTAAAGGCTGCATTTTTCTAAGTGTATCAAATACTATCGGTATAATGCCAAGGTCATCACCTATCTTTTTCCTGGCAAATCTTTTTAACTGTTTCGCCTGAAAAGGATCGGTAGCTAATGCAATATGGGTGAATCCCATTTTTTTCGACTTTGAATATACATAGTATAAATTCTCTGTGCTGTGCTCGGCCTTAGTTTCACTGTAAACATGTTCCTTAGGTATGCCCAAAGCAATTGCGTAAAGCGCCATTATTTCTCCTTCAAAATAAGGGCTGCCTACCGACGAACCTGAAAACATAATATTTTTTGCAATACCCTTATCATATAAATATTTGGCCCAATAAACACGGGCTTTCATGGTGCTGTCCCAGCCAGTTTCAGCAAAAGGAACGCCGGGCACGGCAATCATATCGTAGCTTTTTGTTGAAGCTTTCTGGTAATAGTTTTGTGTAGTCTTATCACTGAAGGAACAGGCTTGTAAGAAAATTACGGCAGCTAATAAGGAAGAAAAGTTTATGCAATAAGTACCGCTGTTTTTAAACATTGTAAACATTTTGTTTAATCAGATAACATAGTTTAAACCAAAAATGTTTACAGACGGGTTATTTTTTTAATAACAATTTTTTCATCAAACTTATCGCCATGGCTTTTTTTTGCCTGAATATTCCGCACAACGGTCATGCCCTTAAAAACCTGCCCGAATGCAGCAAAACCTTGTCCATCTTCGGTACCCCGCCGTCCAGAATCCAGCGGGCTCTGGTCTCCGATGCAGATAAAAAACTCGGTATTGGCTGTTCCCGGCGCCAGTCGTGCCAATGAAATGGTACCCGATTCGTGAGTTAAACCGGTTTGTTTTGTTGTTTCATGTTCTATACCTCCGATTGTTTGTTTTTTGGCAGGATTTGTTTGCCACATGCCGCCTTGTATGATGCCGGTATTGGTTGCTGACGGAAATTCATCGGTTTTTAAAACACGGTAAAAAGAACTGTTATTGTAAAAGCCCGAGTCGATATAAGAAAGGAAAGCAGCTGTGGTTTTTGGGGCCTTGTCTTTAAAGAGTTCCACTTCAATATCGCCCATTTCGGTTTCTATAATAATATGAGGATTTTTGTAGGAGGGATGACCGCAGGAAACAATCACCAACAGTGCAAAGCAGGTTAACAACTTAAACATGATTGTAATTTAGTGCATTTTAAAATGTAGCCGGTAAGGAATCAAAAAATAATTACAGGTTAACGGGTGAATAATAAAACACGTAAAATTAACTGTTTTGTTTTGTACCTTTATGCTTCAACTACCCATTGGGATTTATATGAAAAAATTTTTTTTACTTAGTGCCGCAATTGTTTTTTGTATCGTTGTTTTTGGGCAACGTATTTCAAAGATTACAATAACAGGATCAGGTTTGGTGGGTGATATTGTTATTGGCCTGGATGAAAACGTGCAGTTATATCTTACCAAAGAAGGACAGATCAGTAAATGGGGATTTGATCGTTATACAGGTATTCAGGAAAACTACAACGATTACCTGGATCCTTATGTTGGAAGGGTTGAGCATTACAGCCAAAATGATGATGAAGCGTTACGTGGCAAAGTAAAGTATATCGGCCAGACACTGATCAGTTATTATCCCTCTTACGAAATTGAATCTTTAAGGGGCAAATTGAAAAGTATAGGTTCTTTAAACATGGATTATTACCAGTCATATGATGACAAAGCCATGGCTGGTAATTTTAAAAGCATCGGCCAGCAAACTATTGCCTGGTATCCATCTTACGAAAATGAAGCATTACGTGGTAAACTTAAAGCAGTTGGACCAACAACGCTGGTTTATTATGGCTCATTTGAAGACAAGGCGTTTCGTGGAAAAATCAAAAGTATCAGCAATTTTACCTTCATATATTATTCTTCCTTTGAGCAGTACAGCGGAGGCATGAAATCCGGTTCTACTATCGTTAATGCAAATGCCGTTAAATATTACGTTCGTGGCTATTAATTTTTGAACCTGCGACTTGTAGGCCTGATTAGCCATGCAATCAACCCAGAATTTGTAATATATTTAAGGTAATGTTGTCGGAATATTTCTATAAATCACTTCAAGACGCACAACTTATAACATTTGCTTTTTTTTGCCGTTTAGGTTTGGAATGCCCGAAAAAAAGGGATTAATTCATTTTGGGGCAAAGGATACTTTTTCTTATTGCACTTAACGGCCGTTATCACACAGTTTAAGGCTTTACAACTATGGTAGAAGATTTTGGCTTTTCAGATTTTTTTATGATAACCCCCGACCTGGTATGGATAGCAGGTACAGATGGATATTTAAAAAAAGTTAATCCGGCGGTATGCCGGAAATTAGGATATACCCTGGAAGAATTGCTCAACAAGCCCGTAACGGCTTTTATTCATCCTGCCGATATTGAAAAAACATTGCAGAATCGTTTCAGATTATTTCAGGGTGATTTGTTGTACAACTTTTGCAACCGTTACATCAGCAAAACAGGCGATACTATCTGGCTTGAATGGACTTCGGTTTTTATTGCAGACAAGGAAATTGTGCTGGGCATAGCAAAGGATATTACCGACCGGAAAAAAATTGAGCATGAGGTTAAAGATCAATATCTAAAATTCAAGGGGCTGGCCAGTCATTTTAAAAACCGTATGGAAGATGACCGCAAATACTTTGCCGGAGAATTGCATGAAGAACTGGCTCAGTTATTATCGGTGGTAAACATGGATGTAAGCTGGTTAAGTTCGCAGGTGGAAGGATTGCCTGATACAATTGTACAAAGAGTAGAACATGCCTCGGCAGTTTGCAAATTGATGATAAAGACCATTCAACGGCTGGCATTTTTCATTAGTCCGCAAATGCTGGATGATTTTGGTTTAAATGTAACGATGGAATGGCTTTGTAAAGAGTTTAGTATGCTGCACGGTATTGAATGTTCATTTAATCATCATTACAATGATGATGATTTAACCAATGAAATGAAACTTGATTTTTACAGAATCTGCCAGGAGGCATTTTCAGATATCCTCAATCCTGCACAGGCCGGTAAAATAGTTGTAAGTATAAAAGATATTGGAAGCGACATTGAACTCTCCATTCACGATAGTGGCGATGGCTTCGTAACTGATCCGCAGTCCGGAGAATTAACAGGTATTAAGGAACGGGCAAAGTCTATAAACGGGAAAATAGCTTTGCAAAACAAGCCGGGCAAAGGCTCTATGATTTCTCTTACGGTACACAAACAAGCGGCATCAGTAAGCGTATGAGTTAAAGTAAGCTGTTTTTAAAATCCTGGTACTATTTATTGAATTACAATCTGCTCCGGCTTTTCAATTACAATCTCCGGCTTTTCTTTGTACAAAATAATGCGGCCTGTAACGCATATTTCCTTGTCCATTAAATCCTCAATCTTTGTTGTAAAAAGTGCTCGGGCATCTTCCCAGATAACCAAGGTAAGCAACTCGTCAGGGTGTTTGGCTCCCATATTTAACAGCGTAGGTTTGTTTTTTGAATTTTCAAAATAGCGCAGATCGGCAACTTTGCCGCAAACCGTAACACTATCGCCGATGTGCTTGCCGGCTTCTTCAAGTTTAATATTAGTTTGAGCCGTTACAGCAACACTACTAAACAAGCTGAGCAGCGAAATTACAAGTGGTTTCATTAAATTTATTTAAACGCAAAGCTACCAAAATTAACTTTAGCATTCTTTTATTTGCTTATTTTCATATGCTTATAAAAAGTAAACATGTATAAAATTGTATGGGGTATTGTAATAATACTTTTGCTTGCAGGCAATATTTATTTTTATTTTAAAAAGGAAGGAAATGCATCCGGGAAAACGGATAAGTTTAAAAATGATGCTTTGCTTACTTCATCAAACGCCCCATTTAAATATGCAGTACCTGCCTACAATTTAAACGAAGAAATGCTGAAGGTTGATAACAGCCGCAAAGAACTGGAACTGTATGCTGCAAAAAATAAATGCAATACCAAATATGCATTTGTAGTTGACATGCGCATTCCGTCGTATAATAAAAGATTTTTTATTTTCGACCTTACAAAAGACCAGGTTATTGATTCGGGTTATGTAGCCCATGGTTCAGGGTCTGAAACTTTCCGCAGCCAGCTTGTGTTTTCAAACGTGCCCGACAGCCGCTGCACATCCCTTGGCAAATACAAAATTGGCGGGTCATATAATGGGATGTATGGATTTTCGTATCGCTTATATGGATTAGACAGCACCAATAGTAAAGCATTTGAACGTGCCATTGTTTTACATGGGTATAGCTGCATTCCCGACAAAGCTTACGATGATTACCCGCTCTGTTTTAGTTATGGATGCCCAATGGTTTCTGTAAACTTTTTACAAAAATTAAAAGGCTATATCTCCAAACAGGGAAAGCAGCCGATATCGCTCTCCATAATTTATTAAGAACCATGCCTGTTAATGCTTTTGCAAAAGCAATGTACTCATACATCTTATATCATCTACATTAACCGTTTTTAAAGGTTCGCCAAAGCTGAGGTTATTTTGCTCCATACAAACTGCCAGCATTTTTCGGGTTAATAAAAACCGTGTTGAACCATCCGGTATCCTGTAAACCCCGTCTGCAATCAGGCTCACCTTTTCTTCGATACCGATATCAGAAGTCATACGAATGAACAACGTACCGCCCGGTTTTAAGATGCGAATCATTTCAGTAAACATGGAGTTGAAATGACCTGTATTTTCTGCAAAATGCAACACGGCGCTGCAAATAATATGATCGAAATGGCTGTCGTTAAAAGCTGTATGCTCAAGCGATGCTACACTGAAACTGCTGGCCAGACCTGGAAACTGGTTTTTTAAATTCTCTATGGCAACTTCGCTGGTATCAATACCATTTATTTGGTAAGCATTCTGCAAAAACCAGTACAGATTTCGGCCGCTGCCGCAGCCTGCGTCCAGGATGATGTCTCCGGGCTGGTAGCGGCCTTTCATAATCTGGTCAACCAGGTAAATATCTGTTTGACCCAGAAGCGATTGAATATTGTTAGTCATATAATAAATGCAGCGCTTTTTTCAGTTTTTTTTCTGATAGCCGGAGATTTCGGAAAACAATATACCATTACTTATCCAGAGCTGCGTGGCAAATAATTTTTTCAAAATACTCATTGAATATCTGACCTGGTAAAAAATTTTATGATAAAACCCGATGCAATAAATATTTACTGTTATGCTAATCAACGCAGTTTTCTTTTCGTGCAATAATAATGCACCCACCAGCGAGCATAGTTAGAAAAAGAGATTTAATAAATAAAATGCTTAAAGCGCAATCCAACGGGTATACCGGCTGCTGCCTTAAGGCATTTTATTATCTGGTCAGGTTAATACCAGCATCAATATCTTAATTAGCGTACTGGAAAAAATGCCTGCTTCAATTCCGGATATCATTATATTAAATAAGCCGCCATGTAGAAACATAGGCGACTTTTACTTTTAGAAAACCCCCTGGAACATCCTGCCAGATTTTATTAGTGTGTTCAAACATTCATGCATACCGGCAGGAACAAATATTATGTGGTTTCAGGCCTTTTTTAATACTTAACGGTAAAGTTTGGGTAAAACAGGTGTTTCGCTGTTTGTATATCAAAGAGAAGCTTTAAATGCAGCATTAAACAGCGTGATTTCACTGTTTTTAAAATCAGGTATTTCTACCTGGTTGGGTATTGTTTAAAACCCAATGTGGAAAAAATTATTCTTTATGGCAAAAATTACCAGGCCTGCCGTGTTGTGGCAGCCGGTTTTGCTCAGCAGGTTATTGCGGTGTCCCTCAACCGTACGGGGGCTTATGAAAAGCTGTTCTCCAATTTCGTTATTCGATAATTCCCCGCATAACAGCAGCAGGATTTCTGTTTCCCGGGCTGTCAGTTCAATACTGATATTGCTGATGTTTTTGATGTCAGCAGTTTTGTATTGCGAAGTCTTACGCATAGCAGCCAGCGTATCCTGGTTAAAATAAAAACCGTTCTTGTAGGTGGAATTAATAGCTGTTTTCAGTTCTTCAATTTCGCAGTTTTTGGTAAGGTAGCCGCAGGCACCGGCTTCAATCATTTTTGCAATAAACCGCTCCTGGTTTTAGGTAGATAAAACAATTACTTTTATAGCCGGGTATTTTTCCTGAAGTATAGCATTCAGTTCAACGCCATTCATCACAGGCATTTCCATGTCTATTAATGCTATGTGGGGCAATGCGCCTGAATTTTCCAACTCATCAATAAACAGCTTACCGTTTTCTGCCTCAGATAATAAAGTAAAACCAGGTACCGATCGTATCAAAGAAGCAAGTCCGCTTCTGAAGAGCTGCTGATCATCTACCACTGAAATTAATATATCGCTATTGCTCATGTTTAAACAGCCTGTGTGGCCGGTATTATAATTTTAATAAAAAAACCCTTTGCAGCAGCAGGTATTTCAAAATGTGCGTGTATCATACGTAGCCTTGCTTCTATATTCTGCATGCCCATACCGTATTTTTTCCCTGCTGTAGTGTCAATGCCTTTGCCATCATCCTGGTAGGTTATAGTGCTGTTGTTGTTTTCTGCAAAACACTTTATCAGCACCTGGTTTGCATGGGCGTGTTTAACGGTGTTGGTCAATAGCTCCTGTATAACCCGGTATAGTGCCAACGCTGTCTGTTCTTCAAAATTATTCAGATTTTCGCCCAGTTCATTTTCAAAATCCAGTTTAATGTTACCGGCATTATTGAAATTATCGAAAAGTTCATGTAAGGTACTCTCCAGCCCAAAAAGCGATAATCCCGGCGGGGAGAGGCTGTGCGAAATATTGCGTACCGTTGCGATGATATTATTTATAAGCGGCTTGTAGGTTGTTTTATCCGGCATCACTTCAGCAGACTGTGACATGATCATTTTAAGATTGGATAAGGAGGCACCTACATCATCATGCAGGTCTCTTCCAATGCGTTTTCTTTCTTCTTCCTGCGAAAGGAGGGTGGCATGCAGCAACTGTTCGCTGTGATCCAGTTCGGCTTTTTGCATAGCTGCCTTCTGCAAAGTAAGCCTGCGTTGATATTGTATAAAAAAGAAAACAAATGATGCTGCCAGAACAAATGTTCCAAGCATGGCTATCAGGATAGAAATAAACAGGTTACCCATTTTTTTTGTTTAAACTAAATCCAATGGTGAAAAATATATACATCAATAAAAATAAACAGGCATGAATATTCCAGATGATCAAAAAATCGGGTTTAGATAATTTAACAACCAGAAAGTTGGAAAAAACAAAAAGCATAAAAGCTCCGGAAAAATAAAGAAAAATACCTGTATTAAAATAAAAGCCGGCATCTTTTAAAACCCTGGTATCTGCACTGGCAATTTTTGCAAAATAATTTAATGCAAAAAGCATACAGATTATACTTTCTAAAGATCTTGTATAACTACAGTAGGTATAAATACTTTGAAAAAAAACGGCGTTGACAATGCAAATTAAAATAAATGCAATTTGCAGAATGTTATACCATTTTTTTGAAGATTTTATTTCAAGTAAGTTTTTGTAAAACCAAACAAGCATAGTCATTTCAATAGCTGTATAGATATGGGTTATAGGCGAATTATTTGTATGAAAGACTCTCGCCATTATAGTTGCCGCAGTATTAATTACAGCCGTTACAAGCAGGTAATAACAAATTATTTTAAATTTGAAAGGCAGGGTTTTATACCTGTAAAGTCCGGTAATAATCGGAATCAATATAAATAACGGAACCAGGACAGAATTAAACGTTTTCCAGAACATAAAGCCCGATTATAGATTTCAATTAAAAAACTAAAATACGGCTTTCTGTAAATATAAAAGCAGTTCAAAAGTTGAACTGCTTTTATTAAGGAATATAAAATCACTAAGCGGCGATAATGACCAGACCATACAAGTGCCTGGTTATACTAATTTCTATTGAAATAATGGGCTATTAATATCACATAATTGTGGGCATGGGGTACTCAAATCGTAAATACTGCTTTGATTAACAACGCCCCCCGAACCATCTGGTACCGGGATGCTTAAAGTGTCATCATTGGCTGAATCAACCGGTACCAGCACCAGTTTTAGCGTAGATATATCTGTAGGATCAGACATGCCCAGATATGCTCTTACTGAAGGACATTTGGTAAAGTCGGCTAAAGACGCAATATCCGACATCGGAATATTGAAAGCCCGGATGTAATTTGGTTTTTTGTCTATACCCGAAATATAATTGCGGTAGTTTGTGGTGTAAGTAACTCCTAAAGATTCAGGAATACCAGGGCTTGGTACAGTTTGGTTCAGCACAGGCTGATCTAAGATTGATTGGTTGTTCATAATTTGTTTTATTGTTTGTTAAGATTAAAAATAAAGCATTGTTGAATGCTGAATTTATTTAACGTAAGACTTTGCGCTTTAGTATGCAGCAGGCAGATGAATAATGGGTTTTTAAAAAACTCACTTATCTTTAAGTAAATAACCTCTGATATGCTTAAACGATTCCTGATTTTTACGGTGGGGTATTTTTCTTGTGTACTGCATTGCGATGCACAAAAAAAAGGAATGTTGCCTTTAACCGGTCTGCAGTATTACGAGGAGGGCATATCAACTCAGGCAATGGCTATTAAAATTAACGGACAGCAACTATATGGTAACCGAATACCTATGAACCAGGAGATGGAGTTTACATTTCAGCAACCAACGGGCATTACTGCCGATAAGAAAAAAAATTATTTTATCGGGGCTGAATACAGCCTGGTATCCGATAAAGGAAATGTATTACTAACTAATCCAAACCTGCTGGCATTAAATGAAGCGAAAGGCTTTACTGCAAAAGATATTAAATTAATAAGTGTAAAATTAAATATTGCAGAAGGGTTAGTGCAACCTAATTCTAAAGCAACCCTTAAAATACGTTTGTACGACCTGAAAGGTAAAAACCAGTTAAGGATTGAATACCCGGTGAGCATTGCATATCCCCGTGAAACTATCTGGCTTACTAAAACTGTACAAACCATTAAATCGCCGCCAGGGTCGGTAGTTATGGTAAACGATATACAGCCCAAAAGCCTCGTTTTTTTTGTTGATACGGATGTAAAGTCTGATCCTAAAATGGCTTATATGAACCTGGATATTTCTAAAATTGGTGGAACTGATATAATAAGCATGTTGCAGGGCAAAGATTATTTTTGGGTGTACGACAGTGCCTATAAAGAAATAAAGATTAAAGAAATACTCTTAAAAAAAGTTGGTGGTGCCATGGAAGGCGGTAATGTGAACTGTACGGTTAAAATACCCTTCAGGCTAAAGACAGGCCGCCCTACCGGATACATTATTCGCTACCGCTGGGAAAGTGCCGACAAAAAACAGGTGATGGATATAGTGGTTACAAACTAGCACTATATTTGCATTTTTATTACTGTAAAAAACGCCTGACATTGTTTAAAACTGATTACCGATGAAAATGAAAACCATTTCTATAATTTTTGCTGCTATGCTTACCGGCCCACTGGCCATAGCTCAATTGAAAGTAAAACCCGTTTGCCCCAATTTTACTGTTGATATACTGGATGGCAATGTAAATGGATTATTTCCTAAGTCGGCTATTGTAGAGATACAAACCATACTTCCCTGTTTTACCGGTATGTTTGAAAAAGATTCTGTTTCAAAATGTGCCGGTGTATTTTATGCAGACAGGGATATAAATTTTTATACAGACAGGCGTTATATTGAAATTGGAGAAAAATTTAAAGGTAAAATTACACCGGTATTGATGGGAGTAAGCCGCAACAGTCTGTTTAGTTTACTGGGGTATCCAAAATTAAAGGATGCAGACTGGGATGCGTTTCAAATGGGTTACGGAGCACTTGTTTTATATTATAATGCAGCCGGTAAAATAAATAAGATACAGATAAGCAACAAAGGAATTGATATGTTAAAACTGTGTGAGTAATTTAAAGTGTTATGTAAAAAAACTGCGAAAGAATCTATTACAAATCAACATCTATGCCTGTACCAAAAGTGTATGTTTCCCTGGTAACACCGGAAGCGGGAGAAGTATCAAACTGGTAATTATACCTGATGACCACGGCAATTTTTTTTCCTGCCTTTATCTTACAGGTGGTTTGGTTAAGCAGGCGGTAATCACCTGCATCAAACATTACCGGTTGGTAATAAGTGGTTGTAGTAAGTTCTGTTTGCTTATTGGGTATAAATGTAAACGACAGGTAATTGCTGCAACGCCAGTTGTGCGTTTGGTGCGCTGCATTTGCTTCCTTCTCAATTTCATACATGGGTAATGAGCCCAGGTATAATTTTATTTTCTTGCTTTCAACCAGCTTAAACCTTGGCCCGGCACCAATTAAATATCTGAATTTTATTTTGGTTATTACATTCTGTTGCCACTGCGTAAAAGCCTCCAGCCGTAAAACTTTTGTAAGCTTGTAATTATAACGCAGGTGTAAAAAACTGTAATCAACAAACGACTGCTGATCGCCTTTTAAAAAACCATAGCCACCCAAAAAAAGGTACAGACTTTTTTTAGATTTGTATTGCAGGTGTGCATTGGCATCTACATCAAAAACCTTTTGCCCGTAATTGGTAAGTGCAAAATTACCGCCAATACTGCCTGCCCAGCCAGTGGTATCTGTATGGTAACGCTGGCTTTCCATATTAACGATCTGGGCAAAGCAGTTATTTGCTGTAACAAATCCTATAAAGATTATTAAAAAAAGCAGGCTTATCTTTCTCATGTTAGTTTCAGATGATTTGTTAGCTGAAGTTTGTATTTAGTTTAATTTGTAATAATCCTTACAACTTAAAAACGGCAAGTAACTGTTGTAAATTAAAGTTATGAAATACAGGCTAACAAACAAAAGTCTGGAAAAGTTCCATTGAGCCTGCCGCTGAAGTTAATAGCTGTTACATCCATCCGGCAAATGCGATTTCAGATTTTTTTTGTCTTTCACTTTTTGATGGCGATATAGGTTTATATCAATACAGCATATCCATAAAAGGAATGTTGCAAAAGTTATTTTCTGAATTACTGGCAAATAAATGATCATGTCTTTATTGTAATAAACATAATTATTAAGTGCAACCAGTAAGATATTGAAAAGCCCAAAGAAAAAAAGTTTACGCCAGTTATTTTTATAAAGTCCAATAAAAGTGCGGGCTGTTGCAATAGCTCCAAATGATGATGCAAGGTTTGTAATAATGTCATGATTGAGGCTGGTAAACAAAAAGAAGGCAACTGTCATTGCAAGCGCACCTGAAATTTGAATGATAAGTTTCAAAGATTTACCAACGTTGATTAGTTTTGGAAAGATGAACCAAAAAAAACTTAGTGCCTGGCAAAGTACAAACATGCCTGTTAAGGCAACTGGTTTGGCAGGATTAAATTGACCGTTAATAGCATTTTCGTTTAACAAGTTGCACCAATAATTATTTATCCAGCTAAAGCCAATTGAGTTTTTATCAACTTGTGAACCGCCAGGATATAGAAGTGTGGCAATGATGTAAAACAGCAGAAAAATTACGGTTCCAAAAACAGGAATCAGAACATAAATACTTTTCGGCTTGTCTAATTGGTCTGTCAAAATATTTTGTTGACTTTCATCAGCAGCTTGTGTTCCTTAAAAAAGCCACTAACTCTAAAATTAAAGTATGCTTTTATTTCAACAACGTTATATACCCCGTAATC
>JBBQLS010000031.1:0-24475 GCA_038328115.1 Chitinophagales bacterium | reverse complement strand
GTCTTTTTGTACTTACAACAACTCATACAATGCCCTCAACCTTTCCCTTGTCATCTGCTTTTCCCAATCTGGCCCTAAAGCATTTTCCCAAAGCGGTTTCATGCCAAGCGATACATCAATCATCTTATCAAAATCTTCATCACTTAAATTGGCGCAAATGTTTTTAGGTATATCTATGTTGTTCTTCTCCACCATGTATTTAAATTCCTTTACACCCTCGGGGTAAAACTCCTCAAGTTTATCAAACACAATACAATTGCCAATACCATGTTTAGTGCCCAGCAAATAACTAAGGCCATAGCTTACGGCGTGTGCTACACCAACCTGGCTGTAGGCAATGCTCATACCGCCAGCGTAAGAAGCCATCATCAGTTTATCATCGCTGTTGGCATCCCAACCGGTTTTGTTTACATACACATCTCTGCAAAGTTGCAATGCTTTTTCGCCATAGCTTTTGCTGAACTCGTTTAAAAAAGTTCCGGTTAAACTTTCAATGCAATGTATGTAGCAATCCATGCCGGTGTAAAAGCGTTGGTTGGCTGGTGCATCGGCAGTTAATTCAGGATCTAAAACTATCTGGTCAAAAGGGGTAAAGTCGGAGTTCATACCGAGCTTTTTTGTTGGGCCGGTTAGTACGGTTGTGCGGCTTACTTCGGCACCGGTACCACTAAGTGTTGGTATGCCTGCTTTATATACGCCGGCATTTTTTACAAGGTCCCAGCCCTGGTAATCGGCACTGCTGCCGGGGTTGTTCATCATTAATGAAACGGCTTTGGCAAGATCCATAGTGCTGCCGCCGCCAATACCTATTACACCGCTAACGGTACCAAACTCTTCTTTAAGTTGGTTGGCCAAACTATCTACATAAGTTGTTTTGGGTTCGTAGGTTACATCAACAAAAATTACTTTGTCGTTGCCACGAACAGGAACACGGCTGGTTAAGGCTTTGCCTTCAAAGAAATGATCTACCAAAAAGATCATGGGAGCATCTGCCTTGCGATGCGGCGCAATGATCTCATCTAACTGATTGAAGGAACCACGGCCATAAATTACATAGCCAACCATTTTAAAATTTCTGAATGCCATAGATAGATTTTTACCACAGATTAACTCAGATTAAATTCACAGATAGCCACGGATCATTTGTATTAATCTGTGCATTAATCTGTGAGTATCTGTGGTTGATATTAAATTATAAGTCTTTTTATTCCTTTTTTCATATCCGCAACATTAAAATTAAGCAATAAACCAATTTTACAGCCCGACAGTTTTAAATAAGTTAACACCTGGGCCATATGAACATCGGTAAAAGCCTCTATAGCTTTAATTTCAATAACAACTTTGTTATCAACGAGTAAATCCAACCTAAACCCAGCCTCCAACCTTACTTCTTCAAAAATAAGTGGCAGCGCTTTTTCTTTTTCAACAAAGAAACCCTCTTTCGCTAAAACATAATAAAGACATTCTTTGTAAGCACTCTCCAGTAAACCCGGACCCAAAGCACTATGAACTTTGTAGGCAGCGCCAATGATTTGATAGGTTAGATTATTTATGTTTTCCATGTTGTTTGTTTTTTACCCAGATTTGCACCTGTTAAAAGTCACAGATAATCACAAATAATCTGAGAAGATCTGTGTGCCAATCTGAGTTTATCTGTGGTTAATCAAAGTTGCTGCCCTCACCAAATCTTCCGGGGTATCAATCTCCACGCCCATGTATTCGGTAACGATCATTTTTAAGGAGACGCCGTTTTCAAGGTAACGCAGGCATTCAATTTTTTCTGCGGCTTCTAATGGCGTAATTGGCCAGGCGGTAAAATTTAATAAGGCCTGCTTGCGGAATGCATACAAACCAATATGTTCGTAATAAACAGGGCTGCTGTTTTTATCGCGGTGGTAAGGTATGGGGCTGCGACTGAACATGAGTGCATTGAAATTTTTATCTACAGCAACTTTTACATAATTAGGATCGGCAATAAATTTTTCATCGTGCAAAACCTGCATCAGCGAAGCTACCTGCACATTTTCATCATCAAAAACCTGTAATAATTTTTTGAGAGGTTCCTTTTGTACAAAGGGTTCATCGCCCTGTACATTAACTACAATATCCACAGCCATATCTGCAATAGCTTCAGCAATACGGTCGCTGCCGCTTTCGTGTTCTTTAATGCTCATTACAGCTTTGCCGCCGTTGCTTCTTATTTCGTTGAAAATTATTTCACTGTCGGTAACAACTATTACTTCATCAAAAAGATTGGTGGCAATGGTGTTATCATAAGTATGGCGTATTACAATTTTGTCGCCCAGCATTTGCATTAACTTGGCCGGAAAACGTGTGGCAGCATAACGTGCCGGTATCATGGCAATTTTTTTCATCTGGTATTTAAATCAATTTAAAAAGACGGAGGTAACTCACTAAAATATTTTTTACAGTTTGTACAGCGGTAACCTTTGCTGTAGGTAGATGTTTGCCCGAATAAAACCTGGTTTTTTAACCTGCCCCAAAAATCTGTTGGGTTGTTTGTTTTTTCCTCAACAATTAATGAGTGACTATTGCAATTGGGACAGGCAATATCTTTTAAGTAATCACTTTCTGCTTCTTTCATTAAAGCTACAGCCTGGTCAAAATCTCCTTCCTCAACCAGCAGCTTAATACCACCAACGGCAGGGTTAAGCAGCGGATCAACCGTAACAATATTCTCGTCCTTCATCTGGCATTTAATATTGTTTTCGGTAAGCATGCCCATCGTCATATTGGCCAGCAGGTAATTATCGTAAGTAGCTATTATTTTAAAATTCATATTTTATTATTGTTTTCCGTCTATAATAATTGGTGCGCCTCCTTTGCCCATTACAATCACTTTTGCATTGGCACTTAGTGCCAGTTCTTTCATGGCTTTAATCTGCTCGTATTGTAACTGCTGGTCGGTTAATCCGGTATTGATGATGCGCTGATAATCAGCAATACCCTGTGCTTCCACTCTTTTGCGTTCGGCTTCCTGTTTTTCTTTCTGTAGTACAAACTCCATTTTCTTTGCATCCTGCTCAGCATTTATTTTACTTTCGATAGATGCTTTTACAGAATTGGGGAGGGTAATATTGCGAACCAGCAACTGCTCCAGCATCAGCCCACGGGCTTTAAAATCAGCTTCAATGGTTTTATAAATGCGATTTTGAAATTCTTCTCTTTTATTACCAAACAAATCAACGGCCTGGTAATACACAGCATTGTCACGGATTTTTGTACGGGTAATAGGGCGTACAATTTTATCGCGGTAATCAATACCGGTTTCTCTTAACAACCTGGGGGCATCACTGGCTACTACCCGGTATAAAACAGTAAGGTCAATGGTTACTTCCAGTCCGTCACTGGTTAATACTTTAATTGCGTCATCGCCCGATTTATTTCCCTCGTCATTTACACCACTCATTGTGTAGTTCTGGGTTTTTACATCCAGCTTTTTTACATCCAGCAGGGGATTAATAAAATGCAGACCACTGCCCATCACATCATTTTGAATACTGCCAAATAAAACCTTTACACCTACTTCGCCGGCATCAATCTGTTTTACACAGGCATTAAAAATGCCCAGTAAAATAAAAATAAAACCCACAATGCGGCCAATAGGTTTAAGTTTTACCAATGCAGGATTGTTTTTTAAAACAACAGCACTTATAATTAGCAGTATAATTCCAAGGATTATTAAAAACATGGTGTTTAGATTTAGAACTGTAAGTTCAATAAAATAATTAATAATAACAGGAATGAATTTTAATCTGTAATTCTTGATTTGTGAAGGAGGGCTTCTATAAGTATATAATCAGCATGAATTGAAAATGCAACAACCCAGTCATTAAAATAAATACAGCGGAGGTTTAATTTATTGAATGTTGCATTGTTACAGAGTTTAATTAATTGACCATTAATTAGCATTGTATGTAAAAAGTGTTCAAACCTGTCAAGCCAGCGAAGCCCGGCATTTTCTGTATTGTTGGCCTCAATAAAATTTACCAGGCCAGATAAAGGGGAAAAGGCATCTACGGTATAATTAACCTGCATTATAACTTCTGCGGATTATTTGATGTGCATTTTGCATGGAGATCATTCCACTTTTTCGACTTTTGTCTATCATTTGGGTTAACTGCTCATCAGTAAGCGGCTTACCCGGAAGAAATAAATTGCCATCGCCTTCATCTATCAATGATAGGTTTAGCTGGTTCTGTTTTGCAAAAGCTAAAAGCTTTTCAACACTAGCTTTATTGGTATCGTTTAACTGGAATAGCATTCATAAATATACAAATTGTTTTAAAATATGTTTGTTAATTAAAGACTCAATAAAAAGACCGCCTCCTTAAATGAAAGCGGTTTAAATATCAATTCTCCAATTCCCCTTCAGGGGGTTAGGGGGTTCAATTATTCAACATCAACGGCATTACCAGCATCAGCAGTTCTTCACCTTCGCCCTGCTCGGTTGGTTTAATGATACCTGCTTTGGTAGGTGTACTCAGTTCCATATTAATATCGCCGGTATCGGCACCGCCCAACATTTCAATTAAAAACTTTGCATTAAAAGCAATCTGCAGGTCCTCACCATCATACTGGCAGGCCATACGCTCGTTACCTTCAAAACTAAAATCAACATCCTGCGCAGCCAATTGTAATTCGCTGCCGCTTATGGTTAATGCAACCTGGTTGGTACTTTTGTTACTGAACACGCTCACCCGGCGTAAGGCATTTTGAAAATCGTGTTTGTTAACCGTCATTTTATACGGATTGTCAACCGGTATTACCACTTTATAATCGGGGAAACGGGCATCAATCAAACGACAGACCAATTCCGTTGTGCCATGCGAAACAAATAAATGGTTGCTGTTGTAAGAAATGTTCAATTCATCTTCATTATCAGGCAAAGCACTTTTTAATAAGTTCAACGGTTTTTTTGGAACGATGAACGAATCTTTTTTAGGGCAGGTTACATCTGTACGTGTGTAGCGCACCAGGCGGTGTGCATCGGTAGCAACAAAAGTGATTGATTTTTTATCCAGTTCAAAAAACACACCTGTCATGGCCGGGCGTAAATCATCATTACTTACTGCAAACAAAGCTTTGTTGATAGCAGTAACCAAACCAGAAGAACTCATGGTAAAAGCATTAGCGTCATCTGCAGCCGGTTCTTTCGGAAAATTATCCGGCGTTTCGCCCATCACCTTGTACTTACCATTATCGCTGGTAATCTCCACCCCAAAGTTCTTATCAATATTAAAAGTAAGTGGCTGCTCAGCGATATTCTTCAGCGAGTCCAGCAAAATTTTTGCAGGAATGCACACTTTGCCGCTTTCTTTTGCTTCAATATCCAGGTGAACCTTCATCACGGTTTCCAGGTCGGTAGCAACAACAGTGAGTTTGTTTTTTTCAATTTCAAACAGAAAGTCTTCCAGTATAGGTAGTACCGTGTTTGCATTAATTACACCGCTGATCTGTTGCAGTTGCTTAAGCAGGGCCGATGAGGAAACGATAAACTTCATAATTATATCTTTAGTTGGCAAATATATAAAATTAACGGGGCTAAAAATACAGGGTATTTGGTAAGATTTAAGGTTTTAATTTGTGGCCGCTTTACTAATAAAGGCCAGTGAATATAAGAATTTGCTAAAAACCGGGTTTAACAATGCTGACAAGTTACCAAAAGCAATACCGCACTTATACAATTAAACCGGCATCTTATACAGCGAAGCAGATTAATTGCTTCGCTTTTTTTATATTTATGATTAATGTGGAAATTTATTCATTATATATGTATTGCCTGCTGTCTGATGATTATTGACGGGCCATCATTTTCGCAATCAACACAAACCATATTTTATACAACAAGGGACGGGCTTCCATCTAATTCTATTTATAAATCTGTTTTAGATAATCATGGGTTTTTGTGGATAGCAACAGACAATGGGCTTGCAAAGTTTGACGGAAAGAATTTTAAAGTTTACACCACTGCGCAGGGCCTGCCCGATAATGAAATAACCGACATTTTTATTGACAGCAGCAACCGTATCTGGGTAACGCCTTTCAGGCGAACAACCGCTTATTATAACCCGCTAAAAGACCGGTTTGAGAATGAAGATACCGATCCCGAACTGAAAAAAATTGAACTAGCCAATACAAACCGGGGCAGTGTATTGCAATACGGCGGCATTGCTTTTTGTAACAACCAGCGTGATTTTTTTATTTATAAGAATGGTAAGGTTACAGTCTATAAGAGCCTCATGAATATTAAGAAATCCACCACCCCTGAAAAGATTGTTGAATTCAGCCCGCAAAAATACCTGATCATAAGTCCCGATTCAATAAGGATATTTGATAAAGACAGGTTTACAAAATCATTTGCACTGGAGAATGATGTTTTTTACTGTGAATATTTTTATCATACACTCTACATCAGCTCTGCCAATAAAATAAAAAAATACCAGGTTGATGAGGACGGAGATATAAGGTTGATATTGGAAAAAACGCTTCCCTTTAACATACGTATATTTTGCCGGACCGGCAAAAACCTTGCTGTAACCACATTAAACCGTACCACCTATCCGTTAGATGCCACAACACTTGAATTAAAAGACCCGTTGTTGTATAATATTGCGGTAAGAAATGTACTGGAAGATAAAAACGGCAGTGCATGGATATCCACTATTGACCGGGGTTTAATAAAGATTCAACAAAAAAGAATATCGTCTTTTACGATAACTGATAAACTGCTTAATGATGAGATAACACAAAGCTTCAATTCCCTCATCATACACAATAAAAAAATATTTGCCGGTAATAATTATGGCGAACTGGTTATTTACGACCGGGTGTATGATATTAAAAAACGCAGCCTCAGCCCCGAAAAAAATATGGATGGCGTAATCAGGAGAATTATTGAACTGAAGGATAAAATTTTTGTGGCCTGCCAAACCGGTTCTTTTTTGCTTGATAAAAAAACACTTGGTATTGTAAAACGTTTTGAAGGACAGGAAAACGCGTCAACCAAGGCGGCTTTTTTGCTTAATGATTCTGTTTTGTTAATGGGGTCGCACTCGCAGGCAACCGTTTATAATGTTGCTACCAATAAAATTACCGGCAGCATAGTTAAAAGAATTACGGCACTTGGTGCTTCTGGTGCCGGGCAAATATATATAGGCTCAAATGATGGCCTGTACCGCTGGGATAAAGATTCTCTTTTTTATTTTGGTAAAACCTACCCGGCACTTGGCTACAGGGTAACAACCATTTTAGGAACCACTGATAATCTTTTGTGGGTAGGCCTGGGTTCCGATTCGTTGCTTGTTTTAAAAAATGATATGGTTATTAAATCCATTGCCCTGGGAGATATTATTCCCGGTAATGTATGTAAATCTTTATACAGCAACACAGCAGGAGTTATATGGCTTGGCACCAACAAAGGGTTAAATAAAATTCAATACAAGTTAACCAACAACCAGCTTTCTTTTTATAACACATCATTTGGTTTATCAGATGGGTTGATTGGCGAACAGGTAAATGATATCACCATCAGCAACGATACTGTTTTTGTTGCTACCAATGGCGGCATCAGCTTTTTACCGGCAGCTTTGCATCTGCCGGTAGCAGATATAACCACATTTATTACCGGCGTTTCTGTAAACGGTGCTGATACGCTGGTAATGAAAAGTTATACGCTTCCCTACGATAAAAACGACATTAGTATCAGTTTCTCGGGGGCAGACCTTACCGGTTATTACCCCTTGTTTGAGTACCGGCTTAATGAAGGAGCCTGGCAAAAAACGGATAAGAATAATATTGAACTCCGGCTTGCCTCGGGCAGGTATAATATCGAGATAAGGGGTATGAAGAGAGACGGCTCGCCATCATCACAATCAGAAATCATTACCATCTTTATTAAAACACCATTCTGGCAAAGCAGTATATTCTGGACCACCCTCGTAATTTCGTTATTTATTATCAGCTTTTTTGTTTTGGAAACGCGTAACAAACAAAAGCGGAAAGTTGCGGTAGAAAAGGTGATTACCGAAAAGAAACTAACCGAACTGGAGATGCAGGCATTAAAGGCACAGATAAACCCACACTTTGTTTTTAACTGCCTTAACTCTATTAAAGGATTTATTTTTGATAAAGATTTTAAACAGGCCGATAAGTACCTGGATAAATTTTCGGACCTGATGCGGAGTACAATAGATAACTCAGACGCAGCCATCATCTCGTTGCAAAGCGAAATCATTTATTTGGATAATTACCTGCAACTTGAAAAACTTCGCTTTGAAGATAAGTTCGATTATAACATCAGCGTTGCTGCAGATGTTGACAAAGAGCAGTTTTTTGTGCCCGCCATGCTGCTGCAACCTTATGTTGAAAATGCCATCAGGCACGGTATGCGTTTTTTGGAAAATAAAAAGGGGCAGATAAATATAAATGTGTTTAAAGAAAACAATTTCTTAGTTTGTGAAATAGATGACAATGGTATTGGCCGTAAAAAAGCCGCTGAGCTGAAAAGCAAAAGGCATGTGGAGTATCAAAGTAAGGGGATGAACATATCCAGGCGCAGGGCTGAGTTATACAAGATAGATCAGGAGGTAACCGATAAAAAAGACGAAAACGGCAATGCAACAGGCACAACCATAACAGTAAAAATTCCACTGAATTTTAAATGATGATCAACTGTATAATAATAGACGACGAAGCAAAAAACATAAAGCTGTTGCAGAACATGCTGCAGATGTATTGCCCGTCGGTTAATGTGCTTGCAACAGATACCGAGGCAAAAAACGGGTTGCTGCTGATAGATGAGCTGCAACCCCAGCTTGTTTTTCTGGATGTGGAAATGCCGCACCTGAACGGTTTTGATATGCTGAAAAAACTGGAGCCGGTAAATTTTGAAGTAATCTTTGTTACGGCTTACAGCCATTATGCTGTTGAAGCATTTGAACACCATGCAACCGGTTATATTACCAAACCCATCAACACCGAAAAATTAATTGCAGCAGTAAATACGGCAACCAAACGTATCGAAGAAAAGAACATCAACAAAAATCTCTTCTCTCTTTTAGAAAAAAATACGCAGGCTGCGGCACCCGATAAAATTCCCTTATCAACAAGCAACGGGTTGGTTTTTGTAAAGCTGGCCGAAATTTTATATTGTGAAAGCAGCGGCAACTACACCAATTTTTATTTGTGTAACGATAAAAAAATAATGGTAAGCCGCCAGTTGGGCGAATATGAAAAGCTGCTGCCCGAAACTAATTTCACACGCATTCACGATAAGTATATCATCAATCTTTCCTTTATAAAAGAATACATAAAAGGCAGCGGCGGCGATGTGGTTTTGGAAAACGGGAAAGAACTTCCTGTTGCTTCCAGACGCAAGGAAGAATTTTTAGCCAGGTTTGAAAAATGGCTGAGAAGAAAATAAATAGCCTCACCCCAACCCCTCTCCGAAAGAGAGGGAACTCGAATTTGGCAGTACGACAAATCAAACCTCATTAATTAAACCCAGATTTTGCTGTTGAAATCTACTGTGGCTTCCAAATCCTTCACAGCTAAGCCTTTCAGAACATTTTTTGAATTCAAAATAGTTCACTATTCTTTCATCCAAAAAATAACCTGAAACCCTTATCTGTTTTGCATTTGAAATCCTCGCTACGATTTCAACTACCAAATCCGGGCTAAAGAAAAACTAATACATAATCAATATGTCGGTCTTCCAGATTTCCTCCCCTTTTGGGGGAGATAGAGGGGGCCGCACTTATACAATTAATGCGGGCAGTTATACATGAGACACGCCCAAAACCTTACCCGTAAAGCATTTTCGCTTATACAAATATTTACTACAGCTATACAGTTTTAAAAAAACTGATAGCGTTTTATTTCATTTTTGTGTTATCAAATTAAATAACTAAAACAACACAATATGAAAAAGTTTACACAAACAACCCTGATTGCGTTATTAATAAGCAGCGCTGTTTTTTCGCAAACACAAAAAGAACCCGTTAAAATTTCTTCGGTCAATAGTACAATCAGCCAGTCATCAACCGGCCAGATTATTTTATTGAGCCCTGCCGATTCAAAAACAATTGAAGCGGCCAATTTATCCAGTCCTGTAATATTCCGCTGGACGGCCGTTTCGCCAAAACCTGAAGAAGCTGTTACATACCGTTTAAAGGTTTGGCAATTAATGCAGGGACAAAACGCCGCCGAAGCCATGCGTAGTAATCAGCCTGTAATAACCAAAGAAGTAGTGAATTTTACACAGGTTGCGGTTAATAATTTATATACCGGCCCCTGCAAACCGCCCTACCTCTGCGATTTTGTTTGGGCTGTAGAGGCTTTTAACAACGATGAAATTACCGAAAGTAAAATGTATGCAGTCAGCGAACATTACTGCTTTAAGTTTAATGCTGGCACCGAAGCGTCTGATGGTTTAGCAACAGCCAGCAATAAAGACAATGCACAAGGCGATCCGGTACATGGAGTAGATGTAAAATTGGGTACCAAGTCATCAAAGGAAGCACAACCAACAACTTATGCATTGTATATGCCTATTGAAAAAATAATGTATGATGCTGATGGAAATATTACAGGGATTATGATAAAAACGGAAATCGGAGAATCAGGCTTTGTAAAAGTAGTAGTTGCCGGCAGTACCAGTTTTAGTGGCGGTTATAGCATATTAAAAACCGAAAAAGACGAACCGGTTATTGCAAAAGTAATAGTTGTCGGAAGCCATAGTTTAAGTGGAGGGGTTAAATAGGAGCTTTCGAACTACACTTATACAATCAACCCCCACGCTCATACATTTTGTAAAAAATCATTGTTTCTGTTTTTAATTTTTGTACCGGTAATAAAAGGCTTAGTAAAAGCCAGCTAAAAATTAAGTTTATGAAAAAAATAAAACTGTTTTCTCTGTTATTGATGCTTACAGCAGCTACTGCCTATGGCCAGTTACAACAGATAAAAATTGTAAGCTTTACGGTAAAAAACCAATTGCCGGCTGTAATTGATAACTGGGGTACAATACCGGGCTCTCTATTACTGGTTGCACAATTGCCACCAACTGTACATGTAAATGGTATCAGGTTGATGGTGCAGATAAAAGGTGGCGGTGCTATCATCTGTAGTAATAATTCGTCGGGAGGTATGCAGGTAGATGAATTTACTACCCGAACATTTTCGGCCAACGAGCTTACATCAACATTGCAGGGCTGTCATGACCTGAAAGACGGAAGCTATTCTGTCTGTGTGCAATTTTATAATGTTGACAGAGTTGCCATCAGCAATGAAGTATGCAAAGAGTTTAGTGTGGAAGCTCCAAAGGATATTGAATACACTCCCCCAACTTTAATAAATCCGGAAAACGGGAAAGTTTTTACCGAAGCGGAGTTAAGCAGGCCGGTAACTTTCAGGTGGACACCTCTTGTACCCAAACCCCGGGATCCGGTTACTTACCGTTTAAAAGTATGGCAATTGATGCAGGGGCAAAATGGTACACAGGCTATGCGTTCAAATCAACCCATTGTTACAAAAGATGTAGATAACATTACGCAGGCAGTTGTAAACGGATTATACACCGGACCATGCAAACCTCCATACATGTGCGATTTTATCTGGGCTGTTCAGTCACTCAATAAAGAAGGGAAACCAATTGGAAAAAATGAAGGAACCAGCGACCCTTACACATTTAAAGTTGAAACCAATACAATAACCTATTCGGCACCGCAATTGGTTTCGCCAAATGATGCAAAGGCTTTTACACAAAATGAAATGTCGGCACCAGTTTTCTTCCGCTGGACTCCCCTTGTACCTAAGCCGCAATCGGTTATTTATCGTTTAAGGGTTTGGCAATTGATGCAAGGCCAAACTGCATCGCAGACCATACGTACAAACCAACCCATTGTAACCAAAGATGTAGATAATATAACCCAGGCTGCTGTTACCGGAATTTATACCGGCCCCTGCAAACCCCCATATATGTGCGATTTTGTTTGGCAGGTGCAGGCCGTTGACAGAGAAGACTATCCCATGGGAAACAATGAAGGTAAAAGCGAAGTGTGGGCTTTTAAAGTAACAGAAAGCGGCACAACAGCATGTACGCCACCAAAATTATCTGAGCCTGCTGATGCAAAATCATTTTTGCCAAAAGATATGTCGGTGCAGGTTTTATTCAGGTGGACGCCGCTTGTACCAAAACCCCAGCAACCGGTCACATACCGCTTAAAAGTTTGGCAACTGATGCAGGGGCAAAATGGTACACAGGCCATGCGCAGCAACAAACCCGTTGTAGAAAAAGATGTGGTTGATCTTAGTGAGGCTTCTGTAACTAGCCTTTATACCGGTCCATGCAAACCACCCTACATGTGCGATTTTATTTGGGAAGTGCAGGCTTTGAACCGGGAAGGAAAACCTGCCTGCTCAACAAACGAAGGTAAGAGCGAGGCATTTGGTTTTAAGGTAGAAGATAATACAGTAACCGAATGTACACCTCCAAAATTATCTGCACCTGCCGATACAAAATCATTTTTACCAAAAGATATGTCGACCCCTGTTTTATTCAGGTGGACACCGCTTGTACCAAAACCACAGGAACCTGTTACTTACCGCCTAAAGGTTTGGCAATTGATGCAGGGCCAGAATGGCACACAGGCCATGCGCTCGAACCAACCTATTATTACCAAAGATGTAGATAATTTAACAGAAGCATCCGTTTCAAATCTTTACACCGGTCCGTGCAAACCACCTTACATGTGCAATTTTATTTGGGAAGTGCAGGCATTAACCCGTGAAGGAAAACCGGCTTGCTCAACAAATGAAGGCAAGAGCGAAGCATTTACTTTTAAGGTAGAAGATAATGCGACAACCGAATGTACGCCACCAAAATTATCTGCACCTGCTGATGCCAAATCATTTTTGCCAAAAGAAATGTCGGCATCGATTTTATTTAGATGGACGCCGCTTGTACCAAAGCCGCAACAACCGGTTATGTATCGTTTAAAGGTATGGCAACTGATGCAGGGTCAAAATGGTACACAAGCAATGCGTTCAAATTCGCCTATTGTTACAAAAGATGTTGATAATGTTACAGAAGTAACTGTAGATAATCTTTACACCGGCCCATGCAAACCTCCTTACATGTGCAATTTTATTTGGGAAGTACAGGCATTAACCCGTGAAGGCAAACCAGTCTGCTCAACAAATGAAGGCAAAAGCGAAGCATTTACTTTTAAGGTAGAAGATAATGTTGTTACAACATGCACGCCTCCAAAATTATCTGAGCCCGTTGATGGAAATAAATTTAAACCGGAAGAAGCAAAAACCGTAAAATTTAGCTGGGGGTCTGTGCTGCCAAAATCACAAGAACCGGTTACCTATCGCTTAAAAATTTGGCAACTGATGCAGGGGCAAACTGGTACACAAGCCATGCGCAGCAACAAACCTGTTGTGGAAAAAGATGTGGTTGATTTAACTGAAACAACTGTAAACGGAATATATACCGGTCCCTGCAAACCACCTTATATGTGCAATTTTATTTGGGAAGTGCAGGCATTAAACAGGGAAGGAAAACCAATATGCAACAACGAAGGCAAAAGCGAAGCATTCAGTTTTATGGTTCAAAACAATATTGACATACAGATTGACAGCTTAAAAGTTGGTTGCTGCGAAAAAGGAGTTCAGTCCATTTACATAAAAGTAAGAAATAACCTGGCAACACCTGTAAAAGTAGTAGCGATAAAATATAAAGTGAACGGAGCCGGTGCTGCAATTACTTTCACTCCAAGCCCTGGATTGCCTCAAACAATTGTGGGAAATGGGTTTGTGGTTTTTACCGGATTTATAGAATGTAATCCTGCAATAAATTTCCTTAAATTTTTGGTTGATGCGGAAGATGTGGCCGACCCGGATAATAAAGAAACAGAAGTAAAAAGCGATACGCTGAATTGTATATGCACTGCCTGTAAAGACATTAAGATACAACCTAATGAAAAAGATAAACCCACCATTACATCAACAGCTATTACACAAAATTTAAGTTTTGTTACAGGTCCCGGCAAAGTAAAATCGGTAAAGATGGATCTTGTCTGGTTTGAGTTTGTTCCTGAATCAGACGACTGCCTGGTTTGTACAACACCTTCTTCTCAAATGGGAAATTTCAGTGGAGGAACTTTAAATGCTGTTGGTGGTTCCGGTGGCGGTACGCATGGTTTGATCTGGAATTTTTCTCCGCCAAAAGATATGAACGGAGGCGTTGCTTTACAATACTCAATCGGTTATCCAAAGATGGTTGCCTGTTGCGGTGCTAAAGCCAAATGGTGCATCCGTTACACAGTTACTTACGAAAACTGTATAACCTGCAGCGTAGTGATATGTAATTACGAAGCTTCCATAAAAGGCTGTAACAAATAAAACCGCATTCATTAGTTGATAATACAAAAACCAAAACAATGAAAAAATTAATTCTTATCATACTCGTTTCGTTAGCCTTTTTAAAAGCTGATGCACAGGCTAATGCGGTTTGTTGCCCCGAAAAATTTGAGCTGAAGCAGCTCATTAACGACCGCCAGTGCGACCTGGTTTGCGACAGCAGTTTTAAAGAATTGCTAACTGCCATTGGTATTCCACCCAACAATGGCCAAGGCCAGGCCCCTGCTATTGTTGCCTGCAAAAATTCGCAGATGCAGTATCTGGTAATTCCCAATTTGCCGGGCTTTACTTACAACTGGGTGGTAACAGGCGGCACGGTTGCTCCCAACCCAGGTAACCCGGTTACTATTACCTGGGGCAATGTAACCAAAGGAAGTATTGTAGTTACCATCAGTAATGCAGATGGAAGTTGTGTACGCAAAATTGCTTACGATATTTGTTTGCTCGATAAACCGGTTGCCAACTTTACATTCAACCCATCCAGCCCGGTTTGTATAAATAACTTAATACAGTTTAACAGCACCTCCATGGGGGCAGCAACTTGGTTTTGGAATTTTGGAGATACAGGGCCTTTTTCAACATCAACAGATGAGAATCCACAACATACTTATACTGCAACAGGCACCTACGTGGTTACACTGGTTGTAAAAAGCAAAAGCAATGGTTGTGGTTGTACCGATACCATTAAGCAAACCATTGTAGTGAATGACGGTCCTGGTATTTCGGGTTGCGATAAAATGCTTTGCCCCGGCGATACTGCAACTTATTGCAGCACCAAAACATGCGGTTCTTACTCATGGTCTATCCCTGTAGGAACCGGAACAATTATTGGATCTTCAACACAAAATTGTGTTCGTATTGCCTGGAGTAATACACAACCCGTTACATTGCCGGTAACTATCACATTAACAACAAGCGGCTGTGGCGCATGTAACACAACCACTTTGCCGGTAAATATTGTGTGGCCTGCTATTCCCATTCAGGGCAACACAGTTGTTTGTGTTGGTAGTACCGAAACCTATTCGCTCCCGGTAATGCCGGGCACTTTTTACAGCTGGATTTTAAGCGGTGGCGGTAATATTGTAAACTCAGGAATGTACCCAACAGGGTATCCTGTTAACAATCCTCAAATAAATATAGACTGGACAACGCCCGGAAATTATAACCTCACCGTTAATTATACCAACCCCAACACCAAAAAAAAATGTGGAGGAAGTTATACACTTCCAATCACTGTGTTGCCCAAATTCAAAATAACAGGTATGACCAGTGTTTGTGCCGGAACAACCGGTACTTATATGACACAGGATTTTTCTTTAGCCGACTGGACTGTGACTGGCGGTGTGCTGGGAACCGATTATACGTTCGCTACCGGGCCAAATGGCGTTTCCAACTTTCAGGTTAACTGGATAACCAGTGGTGTTTATCAATTATGCGGACAACCTATTACTGCCAACATACCTAATTATTGCAACGCAAATCCTGTATGTGTTTCAGTACTTGTAAAACCAACACCGCAAGTAACTTTAGGGCCAAGCGGCCCTGTTTGTCCTAATGTGTTAACCAATTATATAGCATCGTCAACTCCATCAGGCAGCAGTTTTGTATGGTCTGTTTCGCCGGCCTTAGCCCAGCCTCCTGCACCTTATGGTACTTATGATGAGAATGCTTCCATCATATTTAATGGCACTGCGCCATGGACGGTTACTGCATCAACAACATTAAATGGATGTACAGGATCGAACTTTATTATTGTTAATCAATTACCAGTGCCAACTTTACCGGCAACACCATTAACCAGATGCATTGGCGGACAGGTTATAATTACCGCATCTGGTATCGGGCCATTTACCTGGAGCACTTCTCCGGCGGCATCCTTAATCAGCCCACAAGGAAACAACCCGGCAACCTATGAATTGCATGGCAGTGGTACTATAACAGTTTCTAATTGCAGTGGCCCAAGCAATGCCGTTAGCGTAACGGCAACCTTACCTCCAACAATTAGCATTACAACAACCGGAAGTTTATGTGCAGGTAATTTACAGCTACAGGCACCTGCTGGAGGAACTTATATATGGACAGGCGGCTCAACAGCACAGTTTATTAATGTAACCATTCCGGGTACTTATTCCGTACAGGTTACTTTTTCCCCCTCAGGTTGTATTTCAGTAGCAACTTATATCGTTGTACCCGTTCCTTTACCAACCGTAACTATTTCAACAGGCGATCCATTGATATGGTGTAACCCTTTAACGCCAAACGTGAACTTTACTGCATTTACATTAGGTGTTGGTTGCAGTTATCAATGGTATTTAAACGGATCGCCTATCCCTGGCGCTACTTTAGCCATATACCCTGCAAATACAGCCGGATCTTATTATGTGAAAATAAATTGTGGAGGTTGCAAGGCAACATCAAATACCATAACAGTTGAACAGAAAACCTGTACACCGGTTCCTGGTTGTGCTACACCCGTTCCACCAAATCCACTTACTTCAATTGTAATTACCAATGCATCGGCGGGCTGTAATCAAAAAACATTTGATTTGGCTGCACCATTTACACCATGCCCTGGAGGAACAGTTTCCTGGACTTTTGGAGATGGTGGAACCGCAACGGGGTATCCGGTTAATCATACTTATGCCCTTCCGGGAGTTTATGGGGTAACCGCCAGTATAACCTGCAATGGTTGCACATTTACAATTGTTTCCACCACCGAAGTTCCTTTATTGCCAGATTTTATTTATAGTGTTGCTTGCGGGCTTAATGGAAGTAATACCATCACACTAAATAATACCTCACAGGTATTAGGAGGCTGGACTGTAGCTTCAGTTAACTGGATATCTTCGGGCACTGGCTGTACAACAACAACCGGATCGGGAAATACATTTGTAGTAAACGCCCCTTTAGGCTGCAGCCCTACGGTTACTATGACTGTTACCGTAACAAAAGGAACACAGACCTGTACACTTTCAAAAACAGTTCCGTTCACCTTTGCATCATCGCCGCTTACCATCAGCCCACCTACAACAGTTTGTAAAGATCAAACCTATTATTTCTACAGCTCCATGACGGGTATTCAATACCAATGGACAGTTAATGGTACACCTGTTTCTCAAAACAATCCATTGAGTTATGCATTTAATGGTGCTCCAACAAACCCCGTACTTGTGTTAACAGTTACCGATGCGTTTGGCTGCACGTTCAACGATACGGTAACTTTAACTGTGGTTACGCCTCCTGCATTAACTATTACTCCATCGCCAATTATAAAAGTTTGCCAGGCACCATGCTTAACTACGGGCTCTGTACTTACAGCAACACCAGGCTTTACCAATTATCAATGGTATCAAAACGGTGGAGCAATTCCATTAGCTACGCTTAGCACTTATACCATTACCGGCCCAAGCCCTATTGGTACGTATTATGTTATGGCGCAAAGTTTGCCTAATTTATGCGATGTAAAATCAAACACAGTTTCGGTTGTATATCATCCAAAACCACAGGCAAAAATTATTGCCAATACCAATAACTGTGTTGCCAGTGTTCCGTTTACAATAAACAATGCTTCATTTCCGAATACGGTAAGTGCTAACAATGCATTCAACCCTAATTATAATTACCAATGGTATTTAAACAATACCGGCACACCCATTTTTAACAGCAACACCACTAATTATTTAACGTACACCATCAACTCGTTTGGTACATACACGTTTATTGTAAAGGTAACCGATGTTACAACCGGTTGCTGTAACCTGGATACGATCTGTATTGCATTTTCGCAAAACCCAAATGTAAATATTGTTCCCGGTGGCCCGCTTTGCCAGGGAGCGCCAGTTACTTTAAATGCAACCGCGGGACCTGCTGCGCCAGCAAGTTATTATTATGCATGGGAGAATGGACAGACCGGCCAAACACATACAGTACAGGCGGCTGGCATGTATGGTGTGATGGCTATGGATAATTATGGATGTAGTGCTTCGGCTTTTGTAACTATTAAACCGTTGCCTTATGTTGCGTTGTTTCCGCAGGGTTGCGATACAATTTGCCTGGGCGATACCAACCATTTATACTTTCCTTTACCAACAAATACATATGGCCAACCAACATATACAATTGTGTGGTCGCCCGGAGGCGTTGGTGGAACAACCTCGCCATTTACCCTTGGTTCACTTGGCCTGGGATCTCATACCATTACTGCAACTGTAACTATGAATGGTTGTACCGTAACAACTGCAGCTTACGATGTTTTTGTTAAGAATTGCGATACCTGTAATTGTAAAGAAAGCTATTGGAAAGATGGCCCCTGGTGGACGAATATCAACACCGGCCAGCAAACAAAAATTGATTGCAAAAAAGAACCGTTCCAGTATGTGATAGAGGGAGATCATTGCAAAGATTCATTCATGCTGTCGGGTACTTATATCTGCAAAGGAAAAGACTGTCCCGGTAAAGTTGTCTTCAGCTTATATGATGCAAATACCAACAATTATATTGGAGGAGGATCTGGTAGTTACATCATTCCCTATAACCTGCCCAATGGATCGTACTATGTAACCATTTATGCGTATTGTGGCGATCTTAAATGCGACAGTTGTAAAATTAATTTCAAAAAAGATTGTGATAAAGGTTGTGATTGCAATAAGCCAGGAACACAAATTGAGCCGGTGCTTATAATAAACAAAGTTAACAAGCCAATAAAATGTGGCGATCATTTTGAAGTAAGTTGCCTGAGTAATGTAACGCTTACAGCAAATTATTTCTGTATTCCTTCAAACTGCCCTGCTACCATTACGTACCAGTTAACCGGGCCAATAAGCCAGACCGGAACTTTACCATTAAGCCTGAGTGGCTTGCCAGCAGGCAGTTACAGTATTATTTTAATGGCATATTGCGGCGGTAAATTATGTAAAGAATGTAAACTGAATTTTGAAGTGGTTTGTGAAAAAAACTGTTGTCCTTATGATATTAAAGCAACTTTACAAAGCCAGACAACTTCTATGAGTCCGGGCAATAACAACCTGCTGGTAAACCAGGCATTTAATTTTACAGGCTTAACCGGCGCTTCTTTAACTGAGATAAGAGCCGAAGTACTGAGCTATAATTTAACAAGCCAGTTTCCTGAACAATGTATTGGCTGTAAAAATTTGCCTAAAGGATGGGCAAGTATTTATGATGGTAATGTGATGGGCCCGGTAATTCCAAAAGTGAACCTGGCTGGCGTAATGACAAATGCGCCACTTAATGTACCATCTTTATCAACGTACAGCAATCCAAGGGAAATTATATGGAATAATGGCGGCAGTATTTTCAGCATTGTGCAACCGGTAACTATTGGTTTTATTTTACCCAAACCGTCGCCGCTTGATTGTTGTGATGCAACAGCCGAGATATGTGTTAGATTTACTTTCCGTGATAAGGATTGTAAAGAGTGCGAAGTAATTATTTGCTTTAAAGTTGTTATCAAGAAAAAATAAAAATACCCCATTGGTTAAACCCAAACCGATTTTTATGATGAGAAAAAAAATAATAGTCAGCAGTTTTTCCCTTTGCTTATTTGCTACGGCATTAAATGCCCAGGAAATTAATGATTCGGTATTGCTGGCAAAAGCAAAAGATAAAATAAAAGAGAAATTACAGGTAAGTGGTACCATAGGCATTACCTATGAAGGGTACGGCCTTACCCGCAATCCTTCCGGCTGGACGGGCTACCAGCCCCGCAGGCCCTGGAACCAGGTACGATTTATTTTTACGCCAACATTTAAGTTCAGCAAAAATTTTAGCCTGCCCGTTAACTTTAATTTTGCGGCTATACCAACCAATTTTGCAGGCCCGTACGCAGGTATTAAAAAACCAAGCTTTGGCCAGTTTATTACCAATCCTATGAACAGCTTCGGTATCAACCCAAAATACAAATGGGCGGAGTTGCAGTTGGGTACGCAGTATTTAAAATACTCCGATCTTTCAACCGGCGATATTGGTGTGTTTGGTGTTGGGTTTGATCTACGACCCAAAACTTTTCTGTTTAAATTTTTCACCGGCATATCGCAACAAGGTATAGATTATGTGCTGGGCCCGCCAACGGTTACAGGTGCCTATAAGCGTAAAAACTGGATGGCACAGATAGGCACAGAAAAAGAAGGCAGTTATTTATTTGCCTTTAATGTTGCCAAAGGCAAAGACGTACCAACTTCTGCAGCACCGCCTCCTCTTACCGTTCGGCCGCAGGAAGGAGTTGTACTAAGTTTGGTTACCGACGTGTATTTAGAAAAAGGATTTTATTTTAAAGCCGAGGGTGCCCAATCTACTTTTACAAAAGATGTGGCCACGCCATTAAGCCCGGTTTTAAAAAGCCTGAAACCTTTTATTGAAGCACACACATCTACCATAACTGATTATGCAGGGCAACTTGCTATTGGCAAAAAAGGAAAAAAATTAGACCTGGGCGTAATGATAAAATACCTGGGCGCAGGCTTTCAAACGATTGGTTATCCTTTTCTGCAAAGCGACCGGTTAGATTATACATTAAACACCCGTATCAATGCCTGGAAAAATAAAATGAATATTGTGGCAAGTTTAGGGCAACGGGTAAATAATGTAAGTAATACAACGCTGAAAGCAAAACAGTTTATCGGCAACCTCAATTGGTTTACACAGTTCAGCGATAAATTCAGTTTAAACGTAACCTACAATAATTTTGGTTTTCAGGCTGCCAGCGGGTTTAATCCTTATGGTATAAAAAATGTAAGTAACGATCTGGGTATAAATCCAACCTTTACATTTACCGGTAAAAAAATTATTCACCTGTTAAGTATGAGTTACAATTACAGTAAGTACGATGAACGGGATGTTATCACCGGCCTTACCACATCCAACAATACCCACACGGCCTTGCTTACCTATGTGCCCACTTATCTTCAAAAAGAAATAGCACCAGATTTCAGCATCCTGTATTTTTATAATGATGTACCCGGTGCAAAGATTACACTGGCAACTTTGAGTGCTGCATTGAGTATGCCTGCCGTAAAAAAGAAAATGCGTCTGCGTGGGCAATTGCAATACACGCTGGGTAAATTAAACAGTTTCAGCAACAGCAATAATTTAATTGCCAGTTGTAATATTGATTATAAATTAACAAAAAAACTTACCTGGGCAACTTTTTTAACTACCAATTATTTTAAATACGGTAACGAAATTTTACCCAATGGGGCTAATTATACAGAAACAAGCTGCCGTACAGGTTTTCAATATCGGTTCGATACAAAAAAACAAAAATGAAATGAGCTTCGATAATAATTTTCAGCAACAGAAAATTTAATAAAGCCAATTCAAAAAAATAAAAGACATGAAAAAATTAATAGGATCGATCATCAGCATTTTTATTGTTGCCACAACAATGGCACAGGGGGTAAAATTGACTTTAGTAGTAGCTGTGCAGCCTCCTGCACAATTATCTGAATGGAGCAACAGGCGTGAAGTGCTGATGGCAATTGTATCTGCACAAGGCTTGCCTGCAGGGGTTCAGTATAAATTAAAAACCGAAATTAAAACACTGGATGGAACTGTTATTGGATCGGCAGACCTGTCCAGAACACCCATATTTAATGCAAGTTCAACCGGCACAACAATTTTGGTAGCCAACGATGTAATGCCGCTGGAGTTTATGGTATTTACCGGCAAATACAAAACATCTTTAGAGAGAACGGGTAAACTGCCTGCCGATAATTATACCATTTGTGTGCAACCGGTGCGACCGGTTGATTATGGCCCAATGGGTGAAGTACAATGTAAAAACTTTTACCTTGCCAGCACACAGCTTCCAATTTTAATGAAACCATACAATGAAGAAATATTAGATGCAAAAAAGGCGCAAACAGCTATCATTTTCAGATGGAGCCCGGTAGTGCCCACACAACCAACGCCGGTTACATATCGCATACAGGTGTTTGAAGTGTTGCCAACACAAAGCCCCGTGCAGGCTTTACGCAGCAATCAGCCTTTACTGGATAAAGAGATCTTAGCAGCCACACAATATATATGGCAGCCGCAATTAACTTTTATGTCTTATGACAATGAGACAAAAAAATTACCAGCATTCATCTGGACAATACAATCGCTGGATAAAGACCACAAGCCCGTAACACAAACCGATGGCAATGGTGAAGGCAGAAGTGAACCAATTATATTTTTTATAAACCCTGATAAAGATATAAAGCCCCAAAAGGAAGATTAGAATTCAGAAGCTTCGCTCCTGAATAATATTTGCCACGGAGGCACAGAAACACAGAAGAGAACCTGTATTATTTCTGTGCTTCAGTGTTTCTGTGCCAATTTAATTTTGCCGAAGGCAAAACCCAAATTTTATTCTTTGTGTTCTTCCTGTCTTTGTAGGATTATTTTTTACTTTTACCCTAATGAACAACAAATATTATTCAGTAGAAGAAGCCCTGCAAAAAGCAAAACAATACTGTGCTTACCAGGAGCGCTGCCACAGCGAAGTGAAAGAAAAACTCTACAGCTTTGGTATGAATAAAAAGGAAGCAGATGAATTACTCAGCGAACTCATAAGTGACAATTATTTAAATGAAGAACGCTTTGCAATTTTGTACGCCGGTGGAAAATTCAGGATAAAACAATGGGGCAAAGTAAAAATTAAATACAGCCTTAAACAAAAACAGGTAAGTGAGTACTGTATTAAAAAGGCATTAGCCGCTATTGATGAAAGGGATTACACCAGAACACTTGAGAAACTTTTTGATCAAAAATTAAAAACACTGAAGGCTGAAAAAAATATCTTTATAAAAAAAAGAAAACTGCAGGATCATTTATTACAGAAAGGTTTTGAAACAAGCGTAGTAAGCAAATTGATCGCAACGGTTTAGTAGCCTGCACAATACGCAGAAAGTTCAGCGGATTCAGCGATATCTGCAGGCAAATCAAATTTTATTTAAGATTATAAAACACAGTTTCTGCAGGCATAATTCCAAGGATTGTGCCTTTGTATATTGAACCGAGTGATTGGTATTCTGCAGGCAAAACCAGTTTACCAGCCTTGTTTACAATCCCAATCTTATCATTCAGCAACACTCTTGCAAAACCATCTTTAAAATCATAAGCAGCCTGGTAAATAAATTCGGTCAATGCTTTTCCTTTGTTATCCAGCAGCCCCCATTTATCGCCCTGTGCCGCCCATATCCTGTCTTCTCTCATGTACAAAATATTTTTATATTTAAAATCAATAATTACATTTCCTTTGCTGTCAATAAGCCCGGCCAACTTATCTTTCTGTACCGGAAAAGTTCCGTTACCGGGATTACCAGCAGCTTCGTAAGTAGAAGTGCCAACAGTTTCTCCTTTTTTGTTGATCAGGAAAAACTCATTGTTTAATTTGACAATCGAAGCACCCTTTGAAAAATCACTCACCACATAATATTTTGTATCAATAATTTTTTTGCCAAGTGTATCAATAAAACCCCATTTACCATTTTCGTTTACCATGGCCAACCCTTCAAAGAATTCTCCCGCAGCATCCCATGTTTTTGTTGAGATTGCTTTTCCTTTTTTATTTACATGATAAAATTTGCCGTAATTATCTTTTATGATAATAAATCCATTGGTACACTGGCTTCCTTCTTTTGCACTTACATTAAAAACTTCGTAGCCTTTTTTATCGAGGTAGTATATCATGCCGCTTTGGATGTTTATGGCATAGCCCAAACCTTCTGAATACGGTCCTTGAAAATAAGTGTACAGGTCTTTTATTTTATTAAAATTTTTATCGGCCAGCTGCGGTGCAGATGTGCTGGTTTCCTGCAGGGCACAAATACCTTCACTAAAATTTACAACAGAAAAATAAGGTTTGGTATTCAGTTTCTTGCCTGTGTAATCATAAAAATCGTACCCGCTATTTTTAGCAATAAATATACCGTCGTCGCTAAAATCGCCTGCTTCACCAAAAGGCAATACCTTTTTTGTGTTCGTTGTTAAATTAATCAGCATGGCTGTAGCATCTTCATTCAGTTTA